>NZ_JBSFTY010000034.1:31993-91495 GCF_053591515.1 Streptomyces sp. NPDC003011 | reverse complement strand
CCCGCAGCGGCGGGTGAAACTGCCACCGGTCGAGACGGGGCCGCTCGGGGTGCCCGTCGGCCTGGCGTTCTTCGTGCCGGGGCGTCGTCCGCCCGCACGGCGGGCGCCTCGGCATCGGCCTCGGCGGATGCGGGCACCACGACCTCGGCGACCTCGGGGGACGCGGGCGCGGACACCCGGCGTGTGGCACGGCGACGGCGACGCGGCGCGGCCTCCTCGGCCTCCGGCGTCTCGCTCGCCGTCCCGGCGGCGGCCGGGCTCTCCTCGGCGGCGGCCTCCGCGGCGGCGGTCACGGGTACGACGGTCTCGGCCACCTCGGCGGGCGCGGGCGCCCCGGCGGGAGCGGAGGCGCGGCGCGTGGCACGCCGACGCGTACGGCCGGCGGGCGCGGCCTCGGCGGCAGCGGACGTCCCGGAGGTCTCACCGGTGTCACCTGCCTCGGCGGCCCCTGAGGCGGCCGCCGTCTCCACGGCCTCGACCGCCTCGGCGCTCGTCTCGTCCTCGTCGGTCACGAGGTCCTCGGCCTGCGCGGCCGCCATGGCCGGCGCGACCGTCTCCGCCGGCGTCCCGGTGGCGGCGGCCGGCGGACCCGCCGGCCGGGAAGCGGCCCTGCGCCGGCGACGCGGCGGCAGGGTGTCGCTGGGGGTGTTCAGTTCGGAACCCTCAATGGGTTCGGTCGGTTCGAGCATGCGGGCTTGTCTCCCGTCAGGCTCCCGGGCGCCGCACCTGGTCCGGCGTCGACATGTCGACCGCCGTTGACGTCCGCGGCTCGCGCGATGCGCGGTGCCGCCGTCCGGGGCGCGGGCGCCGCACGGGAGCTCTCTGTGTCCTGTCTCACCGGTTCCGTACGCCGATTGCGTACGGCCTGGCGAAAGTCTTGTGGTCGGTGCGCTGCCCGACCCAGGTGGCTCCCGAGTACGAGGGCGGCGCTTACGACATCCGTCCCTTCGCGGGACCTTCCTTACGCCGACGCCTTCGCGGCGGCAGTGGGATCGGCCGTTGAGAAGGCCTCCGCTGCCTCGCGGTCGGGCGCGAGCGGGTCGGTCACCGTGCCGGTCTCTTCATCGAACAGCCCCTGCGCCAGCCTGGTCACCGCTGCGGCGACCGGCGGCGCCAGGTCGGCCACGGCGCGGAGACCGGACAGGACGTCGTCGGGTCGTACGGCAGGCGTCACGTGCCGAACAACCAGCCGCAGTATCGCACAGGGCTGGTCGCCCGGCCTATCGGCCTGCGAACGGTGCGTTTCGAGCTGGACGACCGCGGGGCGGGCGTCGAAGGTCCGCACGCCGTTCTTGGTCATGCGCTGGACCTCGACGGCCCCGGCGGCGTTGAACAGCCCCACCGCGCGTTCGGCCTCGGCCGGGTCCACGCCGTCCAGCCGCAGCTCCCAGACGGAAGCCGTGAGCCGGTCGGCGAGGCCGGACGTGCGGGCCTCGACCGCCTCGATGACGTCGAGCCCTGCGGGCAGCGACGCGTCGAGAAGGGCTCTGAGCTGCTCCGGGTCACGCGCCTCGGTGAGCGCGATCTCCAGATACTCCGCCTCACTGCCCGTGCCGGTGGGTGCGGCATTGGCGTACGACACCTTCGGATGCGGCGTGAACCCCGCCGAGTACGCCATCGGCACCTCGGAACGGCGCAGCGCACGCTCGAAGGCGCGCTGGAAGTCACGGTGGCTGGTGAACCGGAGGCGGCCGCGCTTGGTGTAGCGCAGTCGGATGCGCTGCACCGCCAGTGCGGGCGGCGGGCCTTCGGGCTGTCGCTTGCCCAGTGTCGTTCAGTCCTTCGTGAGAGCGGTCGTACTTCTACCAAGAGTACGTGTCTCGGCGCTCGTCGGTTCCCGCCGGTCCACCACCTGCGGTTGCCCCGGCTTCCCGAAAAGCATGCGCCGGACGTCGGCGCGGGCCTGCCGCGCGGACTCGCGGGCCGCGGCGAGAGCCTGCCGGGTGACCCGCGCGACGCCGCGCGCGGCCTCGGCGGCGGGCCGCAGGACGGTGTCCCGGACGACGTGTCCGACGGGGGTGAGGACGGTCCGGTACGCCCAGCGCACCGGCTCGACGAAGATCCACCGGAACAGGGCCCCGAGGAACCGTCCGACGGCGAGCGAGAGGTGCCCCGCGATGCGCCAGGCGTGCCCGAGGGCCTCCGCCGCCTCCCGTCCGAGGACGGCGAGGACGTGCCCGGCCGGCACGAGAACCCGACGCCAGAGAGCGAGCGCGGGCAGCACCACGAGAATCCGGGCGATCCAGTACAGGGCCGTCCCGACACCGGTGGCGGTCACGGTCACGATCCACACCAGCCCCCGCGCACACCAGGCGATCGCCCGCCCGACCGGCGTGAGGACCCAGCGCCACAGGGCGAGCGCGGGCAGCACCACGAGAATCCGGGCGATCCAGTACAGGGCCGTCCCGACACCGGTGGCGGTCACGGCCACGACCCACACCAGCCCCCGCGCACACCAGGCGATCGCCCGCCCGACCGGCGTGAGGACCCAGGCGTACACCCATACGGAGGGCACGACGACGAGGTACCGCACCAGCCAGGCCGTGGCGGCGTGGACACCGAGTCCCAGGGCGGCGAGTACGGTCCCGAGCCCTCTGAGCACCCACGTGACGGCATGGCCGACCGGCGTGAGCACGCGCGCGTACAGCCACGCCAGCCCCGCCCCGGTCCCCCGCGCGAGCGCGACGAGGGCCTGCCCGAGCGGGAGCACCAGGTAGCGGTGGAGCCACCCCGCGGGCACCACGACGAGCACCTTCCCGAGCCAGCCGAACGCCCGCGCGAGCGGCACGACGCCATACCGCCACAGCCCGACGAACGGCCAGACGAACAGCGCCCGTCCCACCCACCGCAGCGCCCGCCCCACGGGCCGCAGCACCGTGTCCGTCACCAGCCGCCCCGCCACGACGAGCGCGTCCCACACCACCCGCACGGGCACGACCAGCACGAGCACGACGATCCGTACGGGCAGGCGCACGGCGACGACCAGGCACCCTTCGGGCTCCTGTGGCCGCGGCGCCGGCGGCTTCTCCAGATCCATACCGGCATAGACGCCTCAGCGCCCCGTCCGGATGCGGTACCGCGGCTGTTCCGGGCCTCCGTGGCGGACCTGTTACGGGATCTCGGCGAAAGCCCGGGCAGTATGGGCCTGTCGCAGCCCCGCCCACGCAGAGGATGATCCACACATGATTACGCTCACGAAGGAAGACGGTCCCGCGGATCTGGACGGGGTGACCCATCTGTCCATCGGGGTGTCCTGGGACCCCACCTCGGGCAGCAGCGGCGGGGTCATGGGCAAGCTCCGCCGGAAGACCGGCACCGACCTCGACCTGATCGCCATCGCCATGCACGCCGGGGACCCGGTCCGCCTGGCGGGCCTCGACTCGCTCGACCCCATCGGCAACGGGTCCCTGCTGCACAGCGGCGACAACCAGACCGGGCACGGGGACGGCGACGACGAGACGGTCATGGTCGAGTTCTCGAAGATCCCGCCCCACATCACCTCGATCGTGTTCGTCGCCGCCGCCTACAAGAAGGGCAGCTCCTTCCAGAAGGCGCGCAACATCAGCTTCAAGGTGTACGACGCGACCGGCGGCAGCACGCAGCAGGTCGCCGACATCTGGCCGAGCATGCTCACGCAGGACAACAGCTGCGCCGTCGCCAAGGCGGTGCGCTCCGGCAGCACCTGGAAGCTCGAAGTGATCAACGTGACGGGAAAGATCAAGCAGGGCGACCAGCTGTCCCTGATGCGCTTCGCCGCCGCCCAGTGATCACCCGGCCCCCGGCCGCCGCCCCCACAGACCCCCGGCGGCCGGAGCCGGCCGGCGCGCGGGCACCACCGGCCGACCGTGCTGATACACCCCGTACCAGAAGCCCTCAGGCGTGCCGCCGAGACAGGGTCAGCCTGCGCCGCTCACGGTCTATGTCCGTGGCGATGACCGAGACCTCGTCGCCGATTTGCACGATGTCCTCCGGGGACCTCACGGGATCCGCGCTCAGCTCGGACAGCTGGACCAGGCCCTCAATCCCCTCCGCGACCTCGACGAAGACGCCGAACGGGACCAGCTTGGTCACCTTCCCGCGCAGTGGCCGGCCCACCGCAAGCCCGTCGGCGAACACCGGGAAGGGATCCGGTTGCGTCGCCCGCAAGGACAGCCGGGCTTCTCCGTTCGCTGTGTCGAACTGCAAGAACTCGCACGACACGCGCTGTCCCACCCTGACGACCTCGGACGCCGCCTCGAAACGCCGCCAGGACAGCTCCGGACAGGTGATGAAGCCGACGCCGGAATACACCGGATGGTCAGGGCCCTCGTCCAGCGCCACGAACACACCGAATCGCTCGATCGCCGCCACTGTGCCGGCCAGGATCTCACCACGCCGGAGCCGCTTGAGGAACAGCCAGAGTTCCGGATGCTCGGTGGCCGCCATCGACAGCCGAACCCGAGCCCCGACCAGGTCTACGGAGATCACCTCGGCGGTGACCCGCTGGCCGACCGTCGCGACATCAGCGAAGCGCCGGCGCCAGGAAGCATCCAACGCCCCCACTGTTCCGAGCGGGTAGGCGTCGAACCCGTCCAGTGCCACCGATATCTCAGATCTGCTGACCGCCGCGACCGTCCCCGAACAGAGATCACCGACCTGGATCCCTGCCAGGAACCTCGCGACGGCCTGGTCGATCGGCACTTCCCCCATGCCGCCCAGGTTCCCACGAGGAGCCGCCCGGCCCGCCAGACCCCTCCACCTCGGGGTGGACGCCCGCACGGCTCCCAGGCCCCGGCAGTGGCGCTCTCGGGGCGTCCCGAGCAACCCGCCACGCCTTCACAACCCAAGAGAACCGAGCGCTACGGCCGCCTCATGCTCCGTGGCATCCGCCACAGCCTCAGCGATCCGCCGCAGCGCCTCACTCACGTCAGTGGGTATGTCCGCTGGTCGCGGCGTCCTTCTTGACCGTCAGCGGCAGCAGCTTCTTGCCCGTCGGTCCGATCTGGATGGCCGTGTCCATCTGCGGGCACACTCCGCAGTCGAAGCACGGCGTCCACCGGCAGTCCTCGACCTCTGTCTCGTCGAGGGCGTCCTGCCAGTCCTCCCAGAGCCAGTCCTTGTCCAGGCCGGAGTCGAGGTGGTCCCAGGGCAGGACCTCCTCGTACGTGCGCTCACGCGTCGTGTACCAGTCGACGTCCACGCCGAAGGGCGCCAGCGCCTTGTCCGCGCACCTCATCCAGCGGTCGTACGAGAAGTGCTCGCGCCAGCCGTCGAAGCGGCCGCCGTCCTCGTAGACGGCCCGGATGACCGCGCCGGTACGGCGGTCGCCGCGGGACAGCAGGCCCTCGACGATGCCGGGCTTGCCGTCGTGGTAGCGGAAGCCGATCGAGCGGCCGTACTTCTTGTCGCCGCGGATCTTGTCGCGGAGCTTCCCCAGGCGGGCGTCCGTCTCCTCCGCCGAGAGCTGGGGCGCCCACTGGAACGGGGTGTGCGGCTTGGGCACGAAGCCGCCGATCGACACCGTGCAGCGGATGTCGTTCTGGCCGGAGACCTCACGGCCCTTCTGGATGACGCTCATCGCCATGTCGGCGATCTGCAGGACGTCCTCGTCGGTCTCCGTCGGCAGACCGCACATGAAGTACAGCTTCACCTGGCGCCAGCCGTTGCCGTACGCCGTCGCGACCGTGCGGATCAGGTCCTCTTCCGAGACCATCTTGTTGATGACCTTGCGCATCCGCTCCGAGCCGCCCTCGGGGGCGAAGGTCAGACCGGACCGGCGGCCGTTGCGCGTCAGCTCGTTGGCCAGGTCGACGTTGAAGGCGTCCACCCGGGTCGACGGGAGCGACAGGCCGATCTTGTCCTGCTCGTACCGGTCGGCGAGGCCCTTGGCGATGTCGCCGATCTCCGAGTGGTCCGCCGACGACAGCGACAGCAGGCCGACCTCCTCGAAACCGGTCGCCTTCAGGCCCTTCTCCACCATCTCGCCGATGCCGGTGATCGACCGCTCGCGCACCGGGCGCGTGATCATGCCGGCCTGGCAGAAGCGGCAGCCGCGGGTGCAGCCGCGGAAGATCTCGACGGACATCCGCTCGTGGACCGTCTCGGCCAGCGGGACCAGCGGCTGCTTGGGGTACGGCCACTCGTCCAGGTCCATGACGGTGTGCTTGGACACGCGCCACGGGACACCCGACTTGTTCGGTACGACACGGGCGATACGGCCGTCGGGAAGGTACTCGACGTCGTAGAACGCCGGGATGTACACCGACCCCGTCCTCGCGAGGCGGAACAGGACCTCCTCGCGGCCGCCCGGCTGTCCCTCCGCCTTCCACGCGCGGATGATCCGCGTCATGTCGAGCACGGCCTGCTCGCCGTCGCCGATGATCGCCGCGTCGATGAAGTCGGCGATCGGCTCGGGGTTGAAGGCGGCGTGGCCGCCGGCCAGCACGATCGGGTCGTCGATCGTGCGGTCCTTCGACTCCAGCGGGATCCCGGCCAGGTCCAGCGCCGTCAGCATGTTCGTGTAGCCCAGCTCCGTCGAGAAGCTCAGTCCGAACACGTCGAAGGCGCGCACCGGCCGGTGGCTGTCCACCGTGAACTGCGGGACGCCGTGCTCCCGCATCAGCGCCTCCAGATCCGGCCAGACGCTGTAGGTGCGCTCGGCGAGGACGCCCCGCTGTTCGTTCAGGAC
The DNA here is from genome assembly GCF_053591515.1 of Streptomyces sp. NPDC003011. Lineage (NCBI taxonomy): Bacteria > Bacillati > Actinomycetota > Actinomycetes > Kitasatosporales > Streptomycetaceae > Streptomyces > Streptomyces sp. NPDC003011. The sequence continues at coordinate 84,828 of NZ_JBSFTY010000034.1, read as the reverse complement.
CTCGTAGAGGATCATGACGCCCTGGTTGGGCAGCCCGACCTCGTACGCGTCCGGGTACATCAGCGCCCAGCGGACGTCACACGACTCCCACGGCTTGACGGTGGAGTTGAGCTCTCCGCCGACGTACTGGATCGGCTTCTGCACATGCGGGAGCAGAGCTTCGAGCTGCGGGAACACTGACGCAGCGACTTCGGCAGGCATCTCGCGAACCTTCGTGAGCGGGACAGGGACGGACAGGGGTGACCATCTAGGCTAACGCGGCCGTGGGCACCCCTGGCACGCGCACAGGCTCACAGGACCGCCGCCCCGCCCCCCGACCCCGCCCGGAACCCGGGCAGCTCGGCCTTCACGGCCGCCGCGCGGCGCTCTCCCGGCCGTACCGCAACCGGAGCCCGGCCGGCGACCGGAGCAGAGGCCGCGCGAGGCAGAGACGGCGCAGGGCAGCAACCGGTCGCGGCGGAGACCGCGCCGGACAGCAGCCAGCCGCAGCCGGGACGGAGGCCGCACCGGACAGCGGCCGCCACCGCTACGCCGACATCGGCCGCTGCACCCGGATCGACTGGAGCAGCCCGACCGCCAGCCACACCGCGAACATCGACGAACCTCCGTACGACACGAACGGCAGCGGCAGACCGGTGACCGGCATGATGCCGAGGGTCATGCCGATGTTCTCGAAGGACTGGAAGGCGAACCACGCCACGATGCCGGCGGCGACGATCGTGCCGTACAGCTCGGTCGTCTCGCGGGCGATGCGGCAGGCGCGCCACAGCACGACGCCCAGCAGCACGATGATCAGGCCCGCGCCGACGAAACCCAGCTCCTCGCCCGCGACCGTGAACACGAAGTCCGTCTGCTGCTCGGGCACGAACTGACCCGTCGTCTGCGAGCCGTGGAACAGGCCCGAGCCGGTCAGGCCGCCGGATCCGATCGCGATGCGGGCCTGGTTGGTGTTGTAGCCGACGCCCGCGGGATCGAGGCTGGGGTTGGCGAAGGCCGCGAACCGGGCGATCTGGTACTCGTCCAGGATGTGCAGCTGCCATACGGTGATCGCGCCGGCCGCGCCGGCGCCCAGCAGCCCGAACACCCACCGGTTCGACGCCCCGGAGGCGAGCAGCACGCCCAGCACGATGATCACCATGACCATCACCGACCCGAGGTCGGGCATCAGCATCACGATGAGCATGGGGATGACGGCCAGGCCGAGCGCCTGGAGCACGGTCCGGTGGTCGGGGTAGGGCTTGTCGCCCGCGTCCACCCGGGCCGCCAGCAGCATCGCCATGCCCAGGATGATCGTGATTTTCACGAACTCGGAGGGCTGGAGGGAGAAACCGCCGCCCAGCACGATCCAGGAGTGAGCGCCGTTGACCGTCGTGCCGAGCGGCGTGAGCACCATGAGGATCAGGAACACCGAGAGGCCGTACAGGAGCGGCACGGCCGTGCGCAGGGTGCGGTGGCCGAGCCACACCGTGCCGAGCATCAGGGCGAACCCGATGCCGGTGTTCATGAGGTGCCGGACCAGGAAGTAGTACGGGTCGCCCTGGTTGATGTCGGTGCGGTTGCGGGTCGCCGAGAAGACGAGCAGCGAGCCGATGCCCGAGAGCGCCAGGGCCGCCAGCAGTATCGGCCAGTCGAGCCGGCGGGTGAGCGAGTCACGGGCGAACACGCGGGTCCAGCCCGCGCGTTCGGGCCCGTAGCCGGAGACGTGGAAGGCGCCTGCGCCGGTCATGCGAGCATCCTCCGGCTTCCCCTTCCGCGTGGCCGGCGCCGGGCGTTCCGGTTGCCGGTCGTCGGCGTGTTCACGAGGGCCGCCAGCTGCGTCCCGTCCGGCTCGGTCGCGCCCTCCTGGCTGACCCGCTGCTCCTTCGCCGGGTCCTTGCCGACCTTCGGGGACTTGATCGTCCCGTCGGTCTGGACCTTCGGCAGGCTCTTCTGCGGGGTCGGCAGCAGCGCGTTCTTCTTGTCGATCGTGCCGTCGTCGGAGACGCCGTACAGCGCGTTGTAGATCTTGCGTACGGCGGGGCCCGAGGCGCCGGAGCCCGTACCGCCCTGGGAGATGGTCATGACGACCGTGTAGTCCTCGGTGTACGTGGTGAACCACGACGTGGTCTGCTTGCCGTAGACCTCGGCCGTACCCGTCTTGGCGTGCATCGGGATCTCGTCCTGCGGCCAGCCCTCGAACCGCCAGGCGGCCGTACCGCGGGTCGCGACACCCTCGAGGGCATCGTCTATCTCGGCGCGGGTCTTCTCCGACATCGGCAGCTTGCCGTGCGCCTTCGGCTCGATCTCCTGGACGCTCTTGCCGTCGGCGCTGATGATCGCCTTGCCGACGGTCGGGTCGTAGAGGGTGCCGCCGTTGGCGATGGCCGCGTAGATCGTCGCCATCTGGATCGGCGTGACGAGGGTGTCGCCCTGGCCGATGGAGTAGTTGACGGAGTCACCGGCGCGCATCTTGTTGCCTTCGAGGCAGTTCTCGTACGCGATCTGCTCGGCGTACGAGCCGCCCTTCTTGCCGTACTTGCACCAGGCGTCCTTGTTGGCCTTCCAGTAGCTCTGCTTCCACTGGCGGTCGGGGACGCGGCCGGTGACCTCGTTGGGGAGGTCGATGCCGGTCTCCTGGCCGAGGCCGAACTGGTGGGCGGTCTTGTAGAACCAGTCGCCGGGGTTCTTCTTGGGCTTGTTGCCGCCGTCCTTCTGCCACTCCTGGTGCGAGAGGCGGTAGAAGACGGTGTCGCAGGAGACCTCCAGGGCGCGGCCGAGGCTGATCGGGCCGTACCCCTTGGACTCGAAGTTCTTGAAGACCTGGCCGCCGATCGAGTACGAGCTGGAGCACTGGTAGGGGCCGTTGAAGGAGTAGCCGGCGTTGACCGCGGCGGCCGTCGGGATGACCTTGAAGACGGAGCCGGGAGCGGACTGCCCCTGGATCGCGCGGTTCAGCAGCGGGTAGTTGGACTTCTTGCCGGTGAGCTGGGCGTAGTCCTTGGCGGAGATGCCGCCGACCCAGGCGTTCGGGTCGTACGTCGGGTTGGACGCCATGGCGACCACGCGGCCGGTCTTTGACTCCATCACCACGACGGCGCCGGAATCCGCCTTGTAGTTCTCGCCGGTGTTCTTGTCGAACGTCTTGCGGGCCTCTTTCATGGCGTCGTTCAGCTCGTACTCCGCGACGCGCTGTACGCGGGCGTCGATGCTGGTGACGAGGGAGGAGCCGGGCTGGGCGGGGTCGGCCTCGGCCTCGCCGATGACCCGGCCGAGGTTGTCGACCTCGTAGCGGGTGACGCCCGCCTTGCCGCGCAGCTCCTTGTCGTACTGGCGCTCCAGACCGCTGCGGCCGACCTGGTCGGAGCGCAGGTAGGGCGAGTCGGTGTCCTGCGCCTTGGTGATCTCCTCGTCGGTGACGGGCGAGAGGTAGCCGAGGACCTGGGCGGTGTTGGCCTTGCCGGGGGCGGCGTAGCGGCGGACGGCCTGCGGCTCGGCGGTGATGCCGGGGAAGTCCTCGGCGCGCTCGCGGATCTGCAGGGCCTGCTTGGGGGTGGCCTCGTCGGTGATGGGGATCGGCTGGTACGGCGAGCCGTTCCAGCAGGGCTGCGGCGTCTTCGCGTCGCACAGCCGGACCTTCTCCATGACCTCCTGGGACGTCATGCCCAGCACACCGGCCAGTTTGGCCAGCACGGCCTTGCCGTCGTCCTTCATCTTCAGCAGGTCGGTGCGGGAGGCGGAGACGACGAGGCGGGTCTCGTTGTCGGCGAGCGCCACTCCGCGCGCGTCCAGGATCGAGCCGCGCACGGCGGGGTCGACGACCTGCTGGACGTGGTTGCCGGAGGCTTCCTTGGCGTACGCGTCGCCCTCGCGGATCTGGAGGTACCACAGGCGCCCGCCGAGTGTGCCGAGCAGGGAGAGGACGAGGATCTGGATGACGACGAGCCGGATCTGGACGCGTGGGGTCCGGCCGGTCTCGGGGATGTTGGTCATGGGCGCGGCCCATTCGTCGGAAGGGCGGTGGCGGGCGACGGGTGGGCGGTCACTGCTGCTGCCTCCCCCTCTCAGGATGCGGACGTGTGTGCGCGTACGAATGATGAACGACGGAGCTGTGAGGCCACGTTCCGCCCCGGCGTCCCCGTACGGGTGAACTCGCGTGCCCTCACAGCCGCTTGACCCCCTTGATGCGGCCCACGCGCGCGGTGCGGGTGCGGGCCTTCGTCTTCAGGGTGCCGAGGCCGCCGCGCTGGCCGCCGATCCTGAGGCCGGTTCCCGAGGAGAGCCAGCCGGAGGAGATGTCGGTGGACTGGGCGGCGGAGCTGGTCTCGGCGAGCGGGTCGTTGTCGGCGCGCCGGGCCAGGGCCATGATGCCGGGGACGACGAACGGGGCGAGCAGCAGGTCGTACAGCGCGGCCGTGAACAGCAGGCTGCCGAGGCCGACATGGCGGGCCGCGGTGTCCCCGACGAGGGCGCCGACACCGGCGTACAGCAGGGTGGAGACGATCGCGGCGGCCAGCACCACGACCATGGGGCCGGTGGCGGACTTCAGGCGGCCGTTCTCCGGCTTGGCGAGCCCGGCGAGGTAGCCGATGACGCACAGGACGAGGGCGTAGCGGCCGGCCGCGTGGTCGGCGGGCGGGGCGAGGTCGGCGAGCAGGCCCGCGCCGAAGCCGACGAGGGCGCCGCCGACATGGCCGTACACCAGGGCGAGGCCGAGGACGGTGAGCAGCAGCAGGTCGGGGACGGCGCCGGGGAGGTGGAGGCGGGCGAGGACGCTCACCTGGAGCACCAGGGCGACGACGACCAGGGTGGAGGAGAGCAGGATCCGGTTGACACGCATGGGCTACAGCTCCTACTGCTCTGGCTGGATCTGGCCGTCGACCGGCGCGTTCGCCGACGGGGTGACGGTGACCGTCACGGTCGGCCTGGGGGTCGGCTTGGGCTTGGCGGGCAGCACCGTGTCGCGTGGGTCCTTCGCGGGGGCCTCGACGACCACGCCGACGATGTCGAGCTTGCTGAAGCTGACGTACGGCGTGACGTAGAGGGTGCGGGTGAGGTCGCCGCCGGAGGGGTCGACGCGGGAGACCACGCCGACCGGCACGCCGGGCACGAAGGGCTTGTCGGCCTGCGAGCCGAACGTGACCAGGCGGTCGCCCTTCTTGATCTCGGCCTTGCCGTTGAGCAGTTCGACGCGCAGCGCGCGGTCGCCCTGCCCGGAGGCGAAGCCCAGTTCGTCGCTGGCCTCCATGCGGGTGCCGACGGTGAAGTCGGGGTCGTTGGCGAGCAGGACGGTGGCGGTGTTCGGGCCGACGGTGGTGACCCGTCCGACCAGGCCGTCCCCGTTGAGGACGGTCATGTCGCGCTTGATGCCGTCCTGCGCGCCGACGTCGATGGTGATGGTCCAGGAGAAGCCCTGGGCCGCTCCTATCGCGATGACCTCGGCGCCCTTGATGCCGTACTGTCCCGCGCCGGCGATCTTCAGCATCTTGTCCAGCTGGGCCAGGCGGGAGCGGTTGCGGTCGTCGCTGCCGAGCTTCGCCTCAAGGGCCGCGTTCTCCTTCTCCAGCTCGGCGAGCCGGTCGTGGCGTTCGCCGGAGTCACGGATGGCGGAGACCGCGTTGCCGACCGGATCGACCGCGGCCGACACGCCGTTCTCGATCGGGCCGAAGACGGTGGCCGCGGCCTGGCGGGCACCGTCGACCGGCGAGTCCTCCCCGCCGCGGATGTCCACCGTGATCAGCGCGAACGCGACGGCGACCAGCAGCACCAGGAGCAGCCGGCTCTCTCGTGTGTCCCTCACGTGCGGCGGCCGTGCCCTTCCTCATAGGAATTCGTGTGCGGTGTTCAGATGTATGGGGGCGAGCATATGTCTCTATATCAACGATCCGCCGTACGAGAGGAGATCATCTCGTACGGCGGAATCGACGCGGCACGTCATCTGCGCGGCTGGGCGTCCAGCACCTGCTGCAGTGCCTCGAACTCCTCGACACACTTGCCGGCTCCGAGCGCCACGCTGTCCAGCGGGTCCTCGGCGATGTGGATCGGCATGCCGGTCTCGCGCCGCAGCCGCTCGTCGAGGCCGCGCAGCAGCGCTCCGCCGCCGGTCAGCACGATGCCCCGGTCCATGATGTCGCCGGACAGCTCCGGCGGGCACTTGTCGAGGGTCGTCTTCACCGCGTCGACGATGGCGTTGACGGGCTCCTCGATCGCCTTGCGCACTTCGGCGGCCGAGATGACGACGGTCTTGGGCAGCCCGGAGACGAGGTCCCGGCCGCGGATCTCGGTGTGCTCGTCGGCGTCGAGGTCGTACGCCGAACCGATCGTGATCTTGATCTGTTCGGCTGTGCGCTCGCCCAGCAGGAGGGAGTACTCCTTCTTGATGTGCTGGATGATCGCGTTGTCCAGTTCGTCGCCGGCGACGCGGATGGACTGGGCGGTGACGATGCCGCCGAGGGAGATGACCGCGACCTCCGTGGTGCCGCCGCCGATGTCCACCACCATGTTGCCCGTGGCCTCGTGGACCGGCAGGCCGGAGCCGATGGCCGCGGCCATGGGCTCCTCGATGATGTGCACCTGGCGGGCACCGGCCTGGGACGACGCCTCGATGACGGCGCGGCGCTCGACGCCGGTGATGCCGGAGGGCACACAGACGACGACCCGCGGACGAGCCAGATACCGCCGCTTGTGGATCTTCAGGATGAAGTAGCGGAGCATCCGCTCGGTGATCTCGAAGTCGGCGATCACGCCGTCCTTCAGCGGACGCACGGCGACGATGTTGCCGGGTGTGCGCCCGATCATCTTCTTCGCTTCGGCCCCGACCGCGAGGATGCCACCGGTGTTCGTGTTGATCGCGACGACGGACGGCTCGTTGAGTACGATCCCGCGACCCCTGACGTACACCAGCGTGTTGGCGGTCCCGAGGTCGACAGCCATGTCACGGCCGATGAACGACATTGAGTTCCCCATCAGGATTCTTCTGGCCTTCCCACGAGCTTTTGAGGGCTGTTCAGGTCGGCGCGGCGGGTGCTGTGACGTGAAGGCTTCCATCGTAGACGCGCCTTCGCGAACACTGCGTGAGGGTCTCCGCCATTGTCAGCAGATGATGTGCGGGTCCGCTTCTGGAGACGTGCGTTCGGGGACGCCCGTTCCCCCGATCGGCACGCAGATGCCAGGGAGTCCGGGGGCTATGCCCCCAGACTCCCGTTTTCTCCGCCGTGGACGCTATGCGCGGCCGGGGAAGAAGATCTTCACCTCGCGGTCGGCGGACTCCTCGGAGTCGGAGGCGTGGATCAGGTTCTCGCGGACGATCACGCCGAAGTCCCCGCGGATCGAGCCGGGCGCGGCGGCGATCGGGTCGGTGGGACCGGCCAGCGCCCGCACGCCCTCGATGACCCGGTCGCCCTCGACGATCAGCGCCACGACCGGACCGGACGCCATGAACTCGACCAGCGGCTCGTAGAAGGGCTTGCCCTTGTGCTCGCCGTAGTGCTGCTCCAGGGTCTTTTGGTCCAGGGTGCGCAGCTCCAGCGCGGTGATCTGCCAGCCGGCCTTGCGCTCGATACGGCTGATGATCTCGCCGGTCAGGCCACGACGAACGGCGTCGGGCTTGAGCAGGACGAGGGTGCGCTGGCTCACTGCGGGGCTCCTTCGGATCACGGACGTGCGGGATGCTGAGATTACAGGGCGTGTCCGGCCGGGTGTCACGCAGCGTCAGATCGGGCGAGGGGGCGGTCAGGCGGGGCCCGGGGTCGAGGCGTCGGCCTGCGCCGCGAAGCGGGCCTTCGCCTCGTCGATCTTCCTGCCGTAGTGCACGGACGCCCACCACAGAGCCGCGAAGACCGCGCCCAGGAAGAACATCGTCGAGACGATCAGGCCGGACGCGATCAGGGCGATCTGCAGGGCCCAGCCGAGGGCGACCCCGCCCGGGCGGGTCACCATGCCGCACAGCAGCAGGCACAGCACCATGGCGATCCCGCTGACCGTCCACACGGTGCTCGTGGACAGACCGGGGTCCTTCATGGCGACCAGTGCGGCGAAGCCGATGATGAAGACCTCGCCGATCAGGGTCGAAGCACAGAGCGTACGCATGGTGGAGTCTCAGCCCTTCCCCAGCAGCAGCCGGGCCTCGCCGACGGTGATGACGGAACCGGTGACGAGCACACCGCCGCCCGCGAACTCGCCCTCCTCCTCGGCCAGCGTGATCGCGGCCTCCAGGGCGTCCGGCAGCCGCGGCTCGACCTGCACACGCTCCTCGCCGAACACCTCGACCGCGATCGCGGCGAGCTCGTCGGCGTCCATCGCCCGGTCGCTGGAGTTCTGGGTGACGACGATCTCCGCGAAGATCGGCTCGAACGCCTCCAGCAGCCCCCGTACGTTCTTGTCCCCGCTGGCCCCGACCACCCCGATCAGCCGGCTGAAGTCGAAGGCCTCCCCGATCGCCTCGGCGGTGGCGCGGGCGCCCGCCGGGTTGTGGGCGGCGTCCAGGACGACGGTCGGGGACCGACGTACGACCTCCATCCGCCCCGGGGAGGACACGGCGGCGAAGGCCTTGCGGACGGTGTCGATGTCGAGCGGCTCGGGCCGCTGCGAGCCGACGCCGAAGAACGCCTCGACGGCGGCCAGCGCGACGGCCGCGTTGTGGGCCTGGTAGGGGCCGTGCAGCGGGAGGTACACCTCGGCGTACTCCCCGCCGAGCCCGCGCAGGGTGAGCAACTGCCCGCCGACGGCGATCTGCCGCGAGACGACCCCGAACTCCAGCCCTTCGCGGGCCACGGTCGCGTCGACCTCCACGGCCTTCTTCAGCAGCACCTGAGCGGCGTCGACCGGCTGCTGCGCCAGGATGACCGTCGCGTCCTGCTTGACGATGCCGGCCTTCTCGGTGGCGATCGCCGCGTGCGTCTCACCGAGCCGGTCGGTGTGGTCGAGGTCGATGGGGGTGACGACGGCGACGTCCCCGTCGATGACGTTGGTGGCGTCCCAGGAGCCGCCCATGCCCACTTCCACGACGGCGACGTCGACGGGCGCGTCGGCGAAGGCGGCGTACGCCATCGCCGTCAGCACCTCGAAGAAGGAGAGCCGGTACTCCTGCTGGGAGTCGACCATCTCGGTGTACGGCTTGATGTCCTGGTACGTCTCGATGAACCGCTCGGCGGTCACCGGCGCCCCGTCGAGGCTGATCCGCTCGGTGATCGACTGGACGTGCGGGGAGGTGTAGCGCCCCGTCCGCAGATCGAAGGCACCGAGCAGGGCCTCGATCATGCGGGCGGTGGAGGTCTTGCCGTTGGTGCCGGTGATGTGGATCGAGGGGTACGACCGCTGCGGCTCGCCCAGCACGTCCATCAGTGCGGCGATCCGGCGGACCGACGGCTCCAGTTTGGTCTCGCCCCAGCGGGTGGCCAGCTCCGCCTCGACCTCGCGCAGGGCCTTGTCGACCTCGGGATCCGCCGGTCGGGTGGGCACGTCGGCCTGCGGTGGACCGCCCAGTGTCCGCAGGGTGCGGCTGCCGGCCTCGATCACCGCCAGATCCGGGTCACGGCCGGTCTCGGCCGCGACGATCTCCTCGAAGTCGTCGAGCGGACCGGGTTGCTCGCTGCTGTCGTGCGGGGGCTGCTCACTCACGGGGCCAGTCTACGTAGCGGCGGGGCACCGGGCGTTCCTCGCCCCCGCCGCCCCTTCCCGACCCGTCCCTGGGGGCTGCCGCCCCCAGACCCCCGCTTCGGCCTGAACGGCCTCGTCCTCAAGCGCCGGACGGGCTGAGATCAGCCCCTCCGGCGTTTGAGGAGCGGGGTCTGGGGCGGAGCCCCAGAAGGACGGGACGGATAGGGGCGGCGGGGGCGGGAACTACGCCTGCGGCAGCCGGTCGAGCTGCGTCGCGATCCGCGCGATGTCCGCGTCCGCCTTCGCCAGCCGCGTGCGGATCTTCTCCACCACCTGATCCGGAGCCTTCGCCAGGAACGCCTCGTTGCCGAGCTTCGCGTTCGCCTGCGCCTTCTCCTTCTCCGCCGCCGCGAGATCCTTCGCGAGCCGCTTCCGCTCCGCCGCCACATCGATCGTCCCGGAGAGGTCCAGCGCGACCTCGGCACCCGAGACCGGCAGGGTCGCCGTCGCCGTGAACGCGTCCCCCTCCGGCTGGAGCCGCAGCAGCTGCCGGATGGCCGCCTCGTGCGGGGCGAGCGCCGTACCGTCCAGCGACAGGCGCGCCGGGACCCGCTGCCCCGGCTGCAGCCCCTGGTCGGCCCGGAAGCGACGGACCTCGGTGATCACCGACTGGAGTGTCCCGATCTCCCGCTCGGCGCCCGGGTCGCGGAAGCCGCTGTCGGCCGGCCACTCGGCGATGACGAGCGACTCGCCCCCGGTCAGCGTGGTCCACAGCGTCTCCGTGACGAACGGGACGATCGGGTGCAGCAGCCGCAGCGTGACGTCCAGGACCTCGCCCAGGACCCGCTTGCTGGCCTCCGCGGCCGGACCGCCGGCGGCGAACGTCGTCTTGGACAGCTCGACGTACCAGTCGAACACCTCGTCCCACGCGAAGTGGAACAGCGCGTCGGAGAGCTTGGCGAACTGGTAGTCCTCGTAGAGCGCGTCGACCTCGGCGACCACGGAGTTGAGCCGGGACAGGATCCACCGGTCGGTCGCCGACATCGCCGCCGGCTCCGGCAGCGGCCCGTCCACCGTCGCGCCGTTCATCAGCGCGAAGCGGGTGGCGTTCCAGATCTTGTTGGCGAAGTTGCGGGAGCCCTGGACCCAGTCCTCGCCGATCGGGACGTCGACGCCCGGGTTGGCGCCGCGGGCCAGGGTGAACCTGAGCGCGTCGGAGCCGTACTTGTCCATCCAGTCCAGCGGGTTGACCGCGTTGCCGAAGGACTTGGACATCTTCTTGCCGAACTGGTCGCGGACCATGCCGTGCAGGGCGATGGTGTGGAACGGCGGGGTGCCGTCCATCGCGTAGAGGCCGAACATCATCATCCGGGCGACCCAGAAGAAGAGGATGTCGTAGCCGGTGACCAGGACGGAGTTCGGGTAGAACTTCGCGAGCGACTCGGTCTGTTCGGGCCAGCCGAGGGTGGAGAACGGCCACAGGCCGGAGGAGAACCAGGTGTCGAGGACATCGGTGTCCTGACGCCAGCCCTCACCGGTCGGGGCCTGGTCGTCGGGGCCGACGCAGACGACTTCGCCGTTCGGCCCGTACCAGACCGGAATGCGGTGCCCCCACCACAACTGCCGTGAGATGCACCAGTCGTGGAGGTTGTCGACCCAGTCGAAGTACCGCTTCTCCATCTCCTGCGGATGGATCGTGACGCGTCCGTCCCGGACGGCGTCACCGGCGGCCTTGGCGAGCGGGCCGACCTTGACCCACCACTGCATGGACAGGCGGGGCTCGATGGTGGTCTTGCAGCGCGAGCAGTGGCCGACCGAGTGGACGTAGGGCCGCTTCTCGGCGACGATCCGGCCCTCGGCGCGCAGCGCGGCGACGATGGCGGAACGGGCCTCAAGGCGGTCCTGGCCCTGGAAGGGGCCGTGGGCCGTGATGACGGCGTGCTCGTCCATGATCGTGATGGCGGGCAGGTCGTGCCGCTGGCCGATCTCGAAGTCGTTCGGGTCGTGCGCCGGGGTGACCTTGACGGCACCCGTGCCGAACTCGGGGTCGACGTGCGCGTCGGCGACGACCGGGATGGAACGCTCGGTCAGCGGCAGCTTGATGAGCTTGCCGACCAGGTGCTTGTACCGCTCGTCGTCGGGGTGGACGGCGACCGCCGTGTCACCGAGCATGGTCTCGGCGCGGGTGGTGGCGACGACGATCGTCTCGTCGCCCTCGCCGTACTTCATGGAGACGAGTTCGCCGTCGTCGTCCTGGTACTCGACCTCGATGTCCGAGATGGCGGTCAGACAGCGCGGGCACCAGTTGATGATGCGTTCGGCGCGGTAGATCAGCTCGTCGTCGTAGAGCCGCTTGAAGATGGTCTGGACGGCCTGCGAGAGCCCCTCGTCCATGGTGAAGCGCTCACGCGACCACGCGACACCGTCCCCGAGGCGGCGCATCTGCCCGCTGATCTGCCCGCCGGACTCGGCCTTCCACTGCCAGACGCGCTCGACGAAGGCTTCCCGGCCCAGGTCGTGCCGGGACTTGCCCTCCTTGCCGAGCTCGCGCTCGACGACGTTCTGCGTGGCGATGCCGGCGTGGTCCATGCCGGGCTGCCACAGCGTCTCGTGGCCCTGCATCCGCTTGCGGCGGGTCAGGGCGTCGATGAGGGTGTGCTCGAAGGCGTGCCCGAGGTGCAGCGAGCCCGTGACGTTCGGCGGCGGGATGACGACCGTGTACGGAGGCTTGTCGCTCTTCGCGTCGGCCTCGAAGTAGCCCCGCTCCACCCAGCGCTCGTACAGCGGCCCCTCTACGTCGGCCGGCGCGTACTGGGTCGGCAGTTCGGTGTCGGGCGCTGGTGGCTGCTGCTGAGCGTTCTCGGTCACAAGCTCAGTTTAGGGGTGTCACGGGGCAGTCCCGAAACGCGTTTGTTCTGTAACGGTGAGGGCCCCGATGCGGTGCGCCACCCTCTCCTGCGTCAGGATGTCGTGAACACATAAGCATCTGGAGGGGAACCCAGAAATGAGTCACAACCAGCCGGGCCCGTACGGCGGGCAGCCCCAGCAGCCCGGACCGTACGGTCAGCCGGGCCCGTACGGCCAGCAGCCGCAGGCCCCGCAGCCCGGCTACGGGTACCCCCAGCAGGCGCCTCCGGCCCAGCCGGGCTACGGCTACCCGCAGCAGCCCGGCCAGGGCGTCCCGCCGCAGGCCCCGCCGTACGGCCAGCAGGACCCCTACGGCCAGCAGCAACCGCCGTACGGCCAGGCTCCGTACGGAGCGCCGCAGCCGCCTGCGCCGGGAGGCGGCAAGAAGAAGACGGGCCTCATCATCGGCGCGGTCGCCGTGGTGGCGGCCATCGCGGTGGGCGCGTACTTCGTGATCGGCGGGGGCGGCGGCGGCTCGGACATCGCCGACGACGGGGCGCACAAGCTGACGACGCCGGCGACGGTCCTCAGCGGGGAGTACAAGAAGTCCAAGGAGGCCGACAGCGACGGCTTCAACAAGGACGACATCAAGGACGCCGAGAAGCACGGCGTGAAGAACGCCAAGGACGTGAACGCCGGCTACCAGTCCGGGAGCGAGGACAACCCCTTCGCCATGAAGATGGTCAACTTCATGGGTGCCTACGGCGACATCGAGGACCCCGAGGCGGTCGTCGACGGCATGTTCACCGAGATGAAGAAGAGCGCCAAGGAGGACGGCGAAGGCGAGGCCGTGGGCAGCCCGAAGGCCTACACGCCCAGCGGTCTGGAAGGCGCCGTCCTCAAGTGCCAGGAGACGAAGGTCAAGGGCGACTCCTCGTCCGGCTCGACCGGTCCCAGCGAGATCAGCGTGCCGGTGTGCATCTGGGGCGACCACAGCACCCTGGGCGTCATCATCCCCCTCGACCTGGCCGACGCGATGGCCGGCAAGGCGGCGAACCTGCAGAGCGCGGCCGATCTGACCGCCAAGTTCCGCAAGGACGTGCGCGTCAAGGTCTGACCCGCACCACGGAACGACGAAGGGGCCCCGGTCGATCGACCGGGGCCCCTTCTGCGCGTCTGCGTCTGCGTCTGCGTCTGCGTCTGCGGGCGGTTACGCCGTCTTCTGCTCGCCCGGCCCCCGGCCCCGCGAATCCCGCGGGATGAGCGTCGGGTTGACGTTGGAGAGGACCACGTCGGCCGTGATGACCACGCGGGCCACGTCCTTGCGGGACGGGACCTCGTACATGACGCCCTGGAGGACTTCCTCCATGATGGCCCGCAGGCCACGGGCGCCGGTCTGGCGGAGGATCGCCTGGTCGGCGATGGCCTCCAGCGCCTCGCGCTCGAACTCCAGCTCCACGCCGTCGAGTTCGAAGAGACGCTCGTACTGCTTCACCAGCGCGTTGCGCGGCTCGATCAGGATCTGGAGCAGGGCCTCGCGGTCCAGGTTGTGGACCGAGGTGATCACGGGGAGACGGCCGATGAACTCGGGGATCATGCCGAACTTGACCAGGTCCTCGGGCATGATGTCCTCGAACCGGTCCTTGGCCTCCAGCTCCCGCTTGGAGCGGATCGTCGCGCCGAAGCCGATGCCCTTCGCGCCGGCCCGGGACTCGATGATCTTCTCCAGTCCCGAGAAGGCACCGCCCACGATGAACAGGACGTTTGTCGTGTCGATCTGGATGAACTCCTGGTGCGGGTGCTTACGGCCGCCCTGCGGCGGCACCGAGGCCGTGGTGCCCTCCAGGATCTTCAGCAGGGCCTGCTGGACGCCCTCACCCGAGACGTCGCGCGTGATCGACGGGTTCTCGCTCTTGCGGGCGACCTTGTCGATCTCGTCGATGTAGATGATCCCGGTCTCGGCCTTCTTGACGTCGTAGTCCGCCGCCTGGATCAGCTTCAGCAGGATGTTCTCGACGTCCTCGCCGACATAGCCGGCCTCCGTCAGCGCCGTCGCGTCGGCGATGGCGAACGGGACGTTGAGCATCCGGGCCAGGGTCTGGGCCAGCAGCGTCTTGCCGGAGCCCGTCGGGCCCAGCAGGAGGATGTTGGACTTCGCCAGCTCGATGGCGTCCTCGCGGCTCTGCGCGCCGCCGTTCTCACCGGCCTGGACCCGCTTGTAGTGGTTGTACACCGCGACCGAGAGGGCCTTCTTGGCCGACTCCTGGCCGACCACGTAGCCCTCAAGGAACTCGTAGATCTCGCGGGGTTTGGGGAGTTCCTCCCACCGGACCTCGCTGGTCTCGGCGAGCTCCTCCTCGATGATCTCGTTGCAGAGGTCGATGCACTCGTCGCAGATGTACACACCGGGCCCTGCGATGAGCTTCTTGACCTGCTTCTGGCTCTTGCCGCAGAACGAGCACTTGAGCAGATCGCCGCCGTCACCGATGCGTGCCACGGTGTGCTTCCCCTTCGCCTGGGAGACGCCTAGGTCCAGCGGCTCCTGGTGCTGCCTTATGTCCGACGGTACCTTGCCGAGCCCCCCGTTCGGGCCCCCCTTGGCGCGGTTCACTTCGACGCGCAGCGTGTCGGACCGTGCCAAGGGGCGGCAGACGATACATCCTCCGCGTCAGCGGACGGAGGCGTTGTTCATCTTCCGGGTGGAGATGATCTGGTCGATCAGGCCGTACGCCAGCGCGTCATCGGCCGTGAGGATCTTGTCGCGCTCGATGTCCTCGCGGATCTTCTCGATCGGCGTGGTGGAGTGCTTGGCCAGCAGGTCTTCCAGCTGGGCACGCATCCGGAGAATCTCGTTCGCCGCGATCTCCAGGTCGGAGACCTGGCCCCGGCCCGTCTCACTGTACGGCTGGTGGATGAGCACACGGGCGTTCGGGAGCGCCATGCGCTTGCCGGGCGTGCCGGCGGCCAGCAGGATGGCGGCGGCCGAGGCGGCCTGACCCATGCAGACCGTCTGGACGTCCGGCTTCACGAACTGCATGGTGTCGTAGATCGCGGTCAGCGCGGTGAAGGAGCCGCCGGGGCTGTTGATGTAGACCGAGATGTCCCGGTCGGGGTCCATCGACTCCAGGCACAGCAGCTGCGCCATGACGTCGTTGGCGGACGCGTCGTCGATCTGCACACCGAGGAAGATCACGCGCTCTTCGAAGAGCTTCGCGTACGGGTCGTACTCGCGCACGCCCTGCGAGGTGCGCTCGACGAAGCGCGGGATGACGTAGCGGGACTCGGCCGCCGGGACGGTGAGCTCGGCGCGTGTGCGGTCGTACAGGCCGCTGCCGGGGTAGTCGTTCACTTTCTGTCTCCTTGGGGCTGTGGCGGTCGGCTGGGGGCTGTACTGGGGCTCAGGCCGCCCCGGTGCCGCCGCCGCCCGGCATACCGGCGGCCGTGGGGATCACGTCGTCGATGAGGCCGTACTCCTTGGCCTCGAGCGCGTCGAACCAGCGGTCGCGGTCCGAGTCACGGGTGATCTGCTCGATGCTCTGGCCGGTGTGCTGCGAGGTGAGCTCGGCCATGCGCTTCTTGGTGTGCAGCAGCCGCTCAGCGTGGATCTTGATGTCGGAGGCCGAGCCGGCCAGACCGGCGGACGGCTGGTGGATCAGGATCTCGGCGTTCGGGAGCGCGAAGCGCTTGCCCGGCGTACCCGCGCTGAGCAGGAACTGGCCCATGGAAGCGGCGAGACCCATGGCGATGGTCACCACGTCGTTCTTGATGAACTGCATGGTGTCGTAGATCGCCATGCCGGCCGTGATCGAGCCACCGGGACTGTTGATGTAGAGGTAGATGTCCTTGTCGGGGTCAGCGGCAAGGAGCAGCAACTGTGCGGTGATCTTGTTGGCGATGTCGTCGTCGACCGCCTGGCCGAGGAAGATGATCCGCTCGCCGAGCAGCCGGTTGTATACCTGGTCGCCGAGGCCACCACCGATGGAGGGGTCGCCGGCGGCGGAGGGCATCAGATTCGTCACGTATCCACCTGCTCGTCTTACGACGGCGTCCGGGCCGTCTTACGTGTCCTGCCGGGGCTCGGGGGGCTCGGGGACTCCCCTGCCCTCGTACTCATGGACCCTAACGCGCGGGTCCCTTCGGGGAATCCCGCAAAAGGAACTGTTCGCTGTGAGCGCAGGTCGCCCCCGCCGGGCGGGGCCGTTCCCCGCGCCCTGAGGGCGGCCGGACCGTGGGCGGCCGCAGGCCGCCGGTGGCCGGTCGCGCGGGTCCCCGCGGCCGCCGCGCAACCGCGCCGCGGGACAGCGGAAGGGCCCCGGGGCTTGTCGCGCCCCAGGGCCCTCCGTACGACCTGCCGAGCGCCGTGGGCTCAGCCCTCGGTCTTCTCCTCGGCCGGGGCCTCGGTGGTGTCGGCGGTGGCCTCGGCGGCCTCCGTCTCCTCCTCCTCGTCCTCCAGGTCGATGATCTCGCCGTTGGTGTCCTTGACCGTGGCCTTCTCGACCACGACGGCCAGGGCCTTGCCGCGGGCGACCTCGCCCACCAGCAGCGGCACCTGACCACCCTCGACGACCGCCTGGGCGAACTGGTCGGGGGACATGCCGGAGGAGGCCGCGCGCCGCATGAGGTGCTCGGTGAGCTCCTCCTGGTTGACGTTGAGCTTCTCCTGCTTGACGAGCTCGTCGAGGACGAACTGGGTCTTGATGCCCTTGACCGCGGCCTCACGGGTCTCGGTCTCGAACTCCTCCTCGGTCTTGCCCTGGATCTCCAGGTACTTCGGGAGGTCGAGGCCCATCTGGCCGAGCTGGTGGTGCTCCAGGTTGTGCTTGCGGGTGTTGACCTCTTCCTCGAGCAGCTTCTCGGGGACGGGCACCTCGACGAGCTCCAGCAGCTTCTCCAGGACGCGCTCCTGGGCCTGCGTGGCCTGGTCGTACTGCTTCATGTTCTCCAGGCGCTTGCGGCTGTCGGCCCGGAGCTCCTCAAGGGTGTCGAACTCGGAGGCGAGCTGCGCGAACTCGTCGTCCAGCTCGGGGAGTTCACGCGCGGCGACCTGGGAGACCTTGACGGTGACCTCGGCCTCCTTGCCGGCCGCCGAGCCGCCCTTGAGCTCGGAGGTGAAGGTGGCCTCGCCACCGGCCTCCAGGCCCTTCACGGCGTCGTCGATGCCCTCCAGCAGCTCACCGGAGCCGATGGTGTAGGAGACGCCGCTCGCGACGCCGTCCTCCAGGACCTCGCCGTCGACCTTGGCCTCCAGGTCGAGGGTGACGACGTCGCCGTCCTCGGCGGCACGCTCGACCGGGGAGGTCGAGGCGAAGCGCTCACGCAGCTCGGAGACGGCCTTGTCGACGTCCTCCTCGCTGACCTCGACCGCGTCGACCTCGACCTCGATGCCGGAGTAGTCCGGGATCTCGAGGGCGGGGCGGACGTCGACCTCGGCGGTGAAGTTCAGCGTCTCGCCGTCCTTCAGCTCGGTGATGTCGACCTCGGGCTGGCCCAGGACGTTGAGCTCGGCCTCGTTGACCGCTTCGGTGTAGAACTTCGGAAGCGCGTCGTTGACGGCCTCCTCGAGCACGGCGCCGCGACCGAACCGCTGGTCGATGACACGGGCCGGGATCTTGCCCTTGCGGAAGCCCTTCACCGTGACCTGCTGGTTGATCTTCTTGTACGCCGCGTCGAGGCTGTCCTTGAGCTCCTCGAAGGGCACCTCGACAGTGAGCCGAACCCGAGTCGGGTTCAGGGTCTCCACGGCGCTCTTCACGGTTCGGTCTCCTTGTGGCTGACTTCTTGGGTTCTGCCCGCAGCCAGACCGGCTCCGGGCAAATTCGCCGCCCGGAGGACTTCGTAGGGAGAGGCACACGGGCGTGCAGCTTGCATAGTAACGGCAGCGGCGACACGGCCCCAAAGGCGATCAGGGGACGCGCTCACCCGAGCGTGATCGTGCGGGCGGGCCGGTGCGGCCCGGTGACGGCCGGCAAGTGGTCGGGGTGGCGGGATTTGAACCCACGGCCTTCCGCTCCCAAAGCGGACGCGCTACCAAGCTGCGCCACACCCCGTGCTGGTGCGACACGTAGGGTACATGCCCGCGGGCCGCAGGGCCGCCGTATTGACGGGGTGTGCGACGAGGGGGGACGACCCGCTACGATGCCTCCTGTGCCGTGGTCACCGAACCGCGGCGCGTGCTGTGCGGGCGTAGCTCAATGGTAGAGCCCTAGTCTTCCAAACTAGCTACGCGGGTTCGATTCCCGTCGCCCGCTCCGACAAGGCCTCCGGCCCGGTCCTTCCGAGGACCGGGCCGGAGGCCTTTTCCGGCGCTGCGGCGGACCACACGCTCCACGCGATCCACGCCTAGAACTGGATCGAGTTGATGGTCTCCGCTATCGAGTTCAGGAACCGCTGGATGTCGTCGGCCATGCCGGTCGAGGCGAGGAAGAAGCCGAAGAGCACAGCGACCACGGCCGGGCCGGCCTTGAGCGATCCTCCCCGGATCAACACCACCATGATGATCGCCAACAGCAGCACCACTGACAGCGAAATGGCCACAACTGATCACACCCTCGGTCGGTCCGCTCTCCCGGCCCGGGGATGCCACCCCGCGCACCCCCGCCAGAACCATCGTGCCACCAACACGGCCCGCATATGCGGCGCGTGACCCAACGTTGGCCAAGGCCGCCCCGGACCGCCACGCGCCGGCGGGCGCGCATCGGCCCCCGCCGTGACACCCGTACAACAATTCGACGGGCCACCCGCACAGGGAATTCGACCGCGTCGTTTCCGTGTCCACACATGGTGTTCGCAGGTAATTCGAATTGCCGTCACAGAAGGCCCCGACAGCGCGCACGTCATGCCGATAAGGCACTATTTAGTGGGGATGAATCGTGACAAGTAGGACAGATATGAGGTGCTTCGAGGGACGGTCGGCGTGTGGCGGTCCTCACGTCGGCTCGCTGTCAACTTCATGAAAACGCGGGTACGCGAAGGCATTAACCAGGAATGACTTCGAGGGTTTTACGAAAGCGCACAGCCGAGGCTAGGGTGCCTCAGATGTTCCACGCCGCCTCGTCCCCCGCAAGCGCAGCGAGGTCCCTGTGACGAACTCGCTGCGACCGCACGGCCCCCATCGAGCGCCGCTCCCCCCGACGCAGTCGTCGGCGGACGGAGTGCCCAGTCCGCGCTCGCCGCAGAACCAGCAACACAACCAGCGACACAACCAGCGACAGAGCAAGCCCGGCAGACAGCGGGACGCGTTCTTCGACAACGCCAAGTACCTGGCCATCGTCCTGGTCGCGGTGGGCCACTCCTGGGAGCCCGTCAAGGGCGACAGCCGGACCCTGGAGGCCCTGTACACGGTCGTGTACGCCTTCCACATGCCGGCGTTCATCATCATCTCCGGCTTCTTCTCGCGCAGCTTCGACATGCGCGCCGACCGGCTCAGGCGGCTGATCACCGGCGTCGTCGTGCCGTACGTCGTCTTCGAGACGGCCTACTCCCTCTTCAAGTACTTCGCCGGCCACTCCCCGGACCGGGAGATCAGCCTCCTGGACCCGTGGTTCCTGACGTGGTTCCTGTGCGCGCTGTTCGTCTGGCGGCTCACCACGCCGGTCTGGAAGCTGGTGCGGTGGCCGCTGCCGGTCGCGCTCGGCATCGCGATGCTGGCGACCGTCAGCCCGGAGATCGGCAACGACCTCGACCTGCAGCGGGTGCTGCAGTTCCTGCCGTACTTCGTGCTCGGCCTGTGCCTGAAGCCCGAGCACTTCCGGCTGGTGCGCCGGCGGGCGATGCGGATCCTGTCGGTGCCGGTGTTCGCGGCGGCGCTGGTCGTCGGCTGGTGGGCCGTGCCGCGCATGAACACGTCGTGGTTCTACCACCGGGACGCGGCGCAGGAGATGGGCGCCCCCTGGTGGACCGGGCCGGTCATGGTCCTCGCGCTGTTCGCCTGCTCGCTGCTGCTGACCGCCTGCTTCTTCTCCTGGGTGCCGGGCCGGAACCTCTGGTTCACGGCGCTCGGCGCGGGCACGCTGTACGGCTACCTGCTGCACGGCTTCCTGATCAAGGGCGGCGACTACGCGGGCTGGTTCGACCAGGCCTGGCTGCACCGGCCGCTCGGCGAGATCTTCGTGAGCGTCCTCGCGGCCGTCGCCGTGACGTTGCTGTGCACCTCGCCGGTGCGGCGGCTGTTCCGGTGCGCGATGGAGCCGACGATGGCGTGGGCCTTCCGCCCGGACGCCGCCGAACAGGCCCGCGGACGCGAGCAGCGCGCGAAGAGCGCCGTACGCGAGAAGGTCAGCGCCTAGTCACCCGTCACCGTCACCCGTCACCCGTCACCCCTCGGCGTCACCCCTCTCCCCTCCCCCTTATCGCCCTCGCCTGTCGAGCAGACCGAGAAGCGCACGCATCCGCGTGTACTTCTCGGTCAGTCGTCTGCGGGTGAACTCGTCCAGTACGGCGAGGCGCGCCGGGTCCGCGTTGTGCGCCAGGTCCGCCTCCTTCACCAGCAAGGCGCCCGGAGTGGCGAGAATGCGCCGGGCGTACGCCTCGGGCGGCTCCCCGTTCCGCTTGGTGAGCGCGTACACGATGTCCTTCGTCCGGCGGCTCAGCGCGGCCTCCTCCAGCCACCGCTCGGACAGGGCGCCGTCCTCGACGGCGTCGTGCAGCCAGGCGGCCGCGATCTGGTCCTCGTCACCGCCGCGCGCGCTCACCCCTTCCGCCACGGCCTGGAGGTGTTCGGCGTAGGGCCGCCCGGCCTTGTCGGTCTGGCCGGCGTGGGCGGTGCGGGCGGTGGCCTCTACTTCGGCCAGGGTCAGCTGCTCGGGAGTGTGCGTCACACGTCCAGTGTCCCGCCGCGCGGGCCCCCGCGGGTCCCCAGAGGGGCCGCGGGGTGCGCGGGCCGGGCGGTCTCAGCGCAGGGTCGCCTGGGCCGTCGGGCCCTCCCGGCAGATCAGCAGCAGCGCCCGGTCGTCGTTGACGTCCTTGGCGACCGCTTCGATCAGGTGCCAGGCGGCCCCGTGGAAGCCGCCGGCGACATAGCGGTCGGCCTCGCCGGTGAGGCGGTCGATGCCCTCGACTATGTCGCGTTCGGCCGTCTCCACCAGACCGTCCGTGAACAGCATCAGCACGTCTCCGGGGCGCAGCGAGCCCTTCACGGGGTCGAACTGCGCGCCGTCGTACACACCGAGCAGCGGGCCCTCGGCGGCCTTCTCCTCCCAGCGTCCGCTGCCCGCGCTGAGCTGGAGGCCCGGCGGATGCCCCGCGGAGTACAGCTCGTAGTCGCCGGAGTCGAGGTCGAGGACCAGGTGGATCGAGGTCGCGAAGCCCTCGTCCCAGTCCTGGCGGAGGAGGTAGCCGTTCGCGGCCGGGAGGAAGGCGTGCGGCGGCAGCGACCCGAGCAGGCCGCCGAACGCGCCCGACAGCAGGAGGGCCCGCGACCCCGCGTCCATGCCCTTGCCGGACACGTCCGTGAGGACCACCTCCAGGGTGCGGCCGCCGTTGGTTCGGGCCGCGACAACGAAGTCACCGGAGAACGACTGGCCGCCCGCCGGGCGCAGCGCCATCTCCCGGTGCCAGCCCTGCGGCAGCTGCGGCAGCTTGCTCTGCACCCGGATGCGTTCCCGCAGGTCGAAGAGCATGGTGCCGCCGCGCCGCCACGGCACGCCGACCCGGCTGCGGAACTGGGCGATGAGCAGGCCGAAGAGTCCGCAGGCCGCCACGACCAGGACCACGCCCGGGGTGACCCGGGAGGGGCCCTCCGTGTACGGGCCGAGCTGTACCGACTCCACGATCAGCGCGGTCGCCGCCGCCGCGTACAGGCCGAGCAGGCTCGCCGGGCGCAGCAGCAGGCCGCCCGCGACGATCGGCAGGACCAGCGCGGCCGGGGAGCACCACACCGAGTTCATGAGTGTGGTGGCCGCGATCAGGGGCACGGTCAGGAGGAGACCGACCAGCGCCACCCAGTCCGAGCCGTCGCCGCGGAAGTAGTCCACGGCGCTTCTGCGCAGGCCTACGCGGGCCCGGTGCCACTGCATCTTCAACCGGGCCGTGAACGTCTCGGCTTCCGCGCGCCGCTCTCGTCCTGCTGCCATTAGTTCGGGACCCTATCCATCGGACCAGCCGCTTGGCACGGGAGGTCCCACTTGTCCCCCGTCCGAGGCTCAACTTCACAGTGAACTTCACCGGAAGCCGCCTCGCCGCCCTCAAGTCGAAATTCCCTGGCCCGTCCCGCAATGCCCTGATAGGCATGGCCCATGGGGACTGCTATGAGTACCGACCTGCGGGTGCTGCGACAGGACGACTGGGACCAGTGGTACGACAACCTGATCCGCGCCTTCGGCGGGGTTCCGGAGGCGTCCGAGGAGCGGGAGCTGTGGAACTCCCTCACCGAGCTCGACCGTTCGATCGGCGCCTGGGACGGGAACGCGTGCGTGGGGACGGCCGGCACGTTCAGTTTCCGGCTGACCGTGCCGGGCGGCGCCTCGGTGCCCGCCGCGGGCGTGACGATGGTCAGCGTGGCCGCCACGCACCGCCGGCGCGGGGTGCTGCGGTCCATGATGCGGCGGCAGTTGGACGACGTCCGGGCGTGGGGCCGGCCGCTGGCGGTCCTGACGGCCTCCGAGCCCGAGATCTACGGCCGGTTCGGGTACGCCGCGGCCACGTTCGGCACCAACCTCGACGTCGACACGACCCGCGTACGGCTGTCGGTGCCGCCCGGCACCGATGACGTACGCCTGCGGTACGCCGCGCCGGCCGACGTCCTGGACGCGTGCGAGGCGGTGTACGCCCGCCGGGTGCCCGGCCGGCCGGGGATGCTGGCGCGGCTGCCCGGGTGGGAGCGGATCTGGCTGCTCGACCCGGAGAGTGCCCGGGACGGGGCGTCGCCGTTGCAGTGTGTGCTCGCCGAACGGGACGGCGAGGTCGTGGGATACGCGCGCTTCCGGGTCCGGCCGGGGTGGGAGGCCGCGGGGCCCAAGGGTGTGGTGGTCCTCCAGGACACGGAGGCGCTGGACGCGGCGGCGCATGCCGCGCTGTGGCGGTTCCTGTTCGACATCGACCTGACGTCGTCGCTGAGCGCGCTGGGGCGGCCGCTGGACGAGCCGTGGATGTCCATGGTGAACGACATCCGGCGGTGCGGGCTGCGCGTGCGGGACTCGCTGTACGTGCGGCTGGTGGACGTCGGGGCGGCGCTGGAGGCCCGCGCCTATCAGGCGCCGGTGGACGTGGTGTTCGAGGTCGAGGACGACTTCTGCCCCTGGAACGCGGGGCGTTGGCGGCTGACGGGTGACGCGAAGGGCGCGTCGTGCGGTCGTACGACGGACGCAGCCGATCTCGCGCTGTCCGTACGGGAGTTGGGGGCGGCGTACCTCGGAGGTGTGAGCCTGGCCTCGCTGGCGGGCGCCGGACGGGTGCGGGAGCTGCGGCAGGGGGCGCTGGCGGAGGCGGCCGTGGGGTTCGGGTCCGTGGTGACTCCCTGGCTGCCGCACGGGTTCTGACGGGCGCCGGCGGGAGGGGACTCAGCCGGCCTGGCTCTTCTGGCAGGCCGGGCACCAGAAGAGGTTGCGGGCGGCGAGATCGGCGGTGCGGATCTCACCGCCACAGAGGTGGCAGGGCAGGTTGGCCCTGCGGTAGACGTAGACCTCGCCGCCGTGGTCGTCGACGCGCGGCGGGCGGCCCATCGCCTGCGGGGTGTGTTCCGGGCGGACGGTGTCGATGCGGTTGTTGCGCACTCCCTCGCGCATCAGCTCGACCAGGTCGGTCCAGATCGCGTCCCATTCGGTGGGGGTCAGGTCCCGGCCGGCGCGGTACGGGTCGATGCCGTGCCGGAAGAGGACCTCGGCGCGGTAGACGTTGCCGACGCCGGCGACGACCTTCTGGTCCATCAGCAGAGCGGCGATCGTCGTACGGCTGCGGGAGATCCGGCGGTACGCGGCGTTCGGGTCCGCGTCCTCGCGCAGGGGGTCGGGGCCGAGGCGGTCGTGTATCGCCTGCTTCTCGGCGGGCGTGATCAGGGCGCAGGTGGCGGGGCCGCGCAGATCCACGTACGACGTGCTGTGCGCGAGGCGGAGGCGGACGGTGTCCGTGGGCGGGGGCGCGGGGGCCGGGCCGAAGCTGACCTTGCCGAAGAGGCCCAGGTGGATGTGCACGTGGGCGCTGTCGCGGAAGCCGAGGAAGAGGTGCTTGCCGTGGGCCTCAGTGCGGGTGAGCGGGCTGCCGGTGAGGAGGGCGGCGGCGTCGGCGAACTTGCCCTGGGGGCTGGTGACGTGGGGGGCCGTGCCGAGGAAGGCGGCGGCGTAGTCCTGGGCCAGCCGGTGGATCGTGTGCCCCTCTGGCACGGTTGCTCCCGTTCGTCTGCGGTGGGGTGGGCGTGGGGGTTCTCGCCCCCGCCGCCCTTGCCCGTACCCGTCACCAGGGGCGCTGCCCCTTCTCCCCCGCTGGGGCTCCGCTTCTCCCCCGCTGGGGCTCCGCCCCAGACCCCGGTCGGCCCGCAGGGCCTCGTCCTCGAACGCCGGACGGGCTGGATCGATGCCGGGCCGGCTGGGAGCAGTGCGGGGCGGGGTTACTGCTGGGGGTGGTGTGCGGGGATCGGGGGGAGGTCGCCCGTGGTCTCGTAGTCCGCCAGCATGTCGATGCGGCGGATGTGACGCTCGTCACCGGAGAACGAGGTGTCGAGGAAGGTCTCGACGAACTTCGTCGCCTCCTCCTGGGTGTGCATGCGCGCGCCCACCGCGACGACGTTCGCGTCGTTGTGCCGGCGGCCCAGGGACGCCGTCTCCTCGCTCCAGGCCAGCGCGGCGCGCACGCCCTTCACCTTGTTCGCGGCGATCTGCTCGCCGTTGCCGGAGCCGCCGATGACCACGCCGAGGGCGTCCGGGTCCGCGGCCGTCCGCTCGGCGGCACGGAGGCAGAACGGGGGGTAGTCGTCCTGGGCGTCGTAGATGTGCGGGCCGCAGTCCACGGGGTCGTGGCCGGCCGCCCGGAGCCAGTCGACGAGGTGGTTCTTGAGTTCGAAGCCCGCATGGTCGGAGCCGAGATACACGCGCATGGGACGAGTGTGACACGGGCGTTTCAGGGCAGCAGCCCCGGGGCCACAGGCCGAAAACTGCGGGCAACAGTATGGAACCTCAGGAAAACCTCAAGTAACAATCCGGAATCAAAGGTTCACCTATCCCTTTGCCTCCGATTCACTGGACCGATTCATCCGCCTCCGTACACCGCTCGTACGGGGGACAGCTCAACCGGCGCAAAGGAAATTCGTCCATGACCTCGCAGCCGACCCTCCCCGAGGCCGGTCACGCCCCAGGAGCCCCCGGCGATCCCGGCAGCGGCCTCCACGCAGGGCTCAAGAACCGTCACCTGTCGATGATCGCCATCGGTGGCGTCATCGGAGCCGGACTCTTCGTGGGGTCCAGCTCGGGTATCGCCACCGCCGGACCCGGCATCCTCCTGTCGTACGCCCTCGTCGGCACGCTCGTGGTGCTGGTGATGCGGATGCTCGGCGAGATGTCCGCCGCCAACCCGACCTCCGGTTCCTTCTCGGCGCACGCCGACCGGGCGCTCGGGCGCTGGGCCGGGTTCTCCATCGGCTGGCTGTACTGGTTCTTCTGGGTCGTCGTGCTCGCCGTCGAGGCCACCGCCGGGGCCAAGATCCTCGAAGGGTGGATACCCGCCGTACCGCAGTGGGGCTGGGCCCTGCTCGTGATGGTGGTGCTGACCGCCACGAACCTCGTCTCCGTCGGCTCCTACGGCGAGTTCGAGTTCTGGTTCGCCGGCATCAAGGTCGTCGCGATCGGCGCGTTCATCGTCATCGGCGGGCTGGCCGTGTTCGGGGTGCTGCCCGGCGTGGACAGCGACAAGGCCGGGCTGGCCAACCTGACCGACCACGGCGGCTTCCTGCCGCACGGGGCGGGCGCCATCCTCACCGGCGTCCTGCTCGTCGTCTTCTCCTTCATGGGCAGCGAGATCGCGACCCTGGCGGCCGGCGAGTCGGAGGACCCGCAGCGGGCCGTCACCAAGTCCACCAACAGCATCATCTGGCGTATCGGCGTGTTCTACCTGGGGTCGATCTTCGTCGTCGTGACCCTGCTGCCGTGGGACGACGCCTCGATCGCCGACAAGGGCTCCTACGTCGCCGCCCTGGACTCCCTCGGTATCGCGCACGCCGGTCAGATCATGAACTTCATCGTGCTGACCTCGGTGCTGTCCTGTCTCAACTCCGGCCTGTACACGGCCTCCCGCATGGCGTACTCGCTCGGTGAGCGCGGGGACGCGCCGAAGGCCTTCGCCCGCACCACCTCCCGCGGGGTTCCGCTGGCGGCGATCGTCGCCTCCGTCGTGTTCGGGTTCGTCGCGGTGTTCTTCAACTACAAGTTCCCCGACTCCGTCTTCCTCTTCCTGGTCAACTCCAGTGGCGCGGTTGCCCTGTTCGTGTGGCTGGTCATCTGCTTCTCGCAGCTGCGCATGCGGAAGATCATCCAGGCCGAGGCGCCGGAGAAGCTGGTCGTGAGGATGTGGCTGTACCCGTACCTGACCTGGGCGACCGCCGCGCTGATCGTCTTCGTCCTCGGTTACATGCTCACCGACACCGAGCACGACGGCCGCAAGACGGTGCTGCTGTCCCTGCTCGTCGCCGCGGTCGTGCTGGCGATCGCCTTCGTGAAGGAGAGGGTCCTGCGGGGGCGGGCCGCCGCCGCCGGGCCGACCGATTCCGCCGGGCCCTCCGAGTCCGCTGACAAGGTCTCCGCCGGCTGAGTCCGGTGACTGACGGTCAGTGATGATGGGTGACAGTGAGTGACGAGGAGGGCCCGCGGCGTGTATGCGCCGCGGGCCCTCCTCGTCTGGCGGCTGGCGGCTGGCGGCTGGCGTCTGCCGGCTGATGTCTGGCGTCTGCTCGGCCGTCGGCCGTCGGCCGTCGGCCGTCGGCTGTCTGCCGTCCGCCGCATTCGCGGTCACACGACCGTGAAGCTGTCCCTGACCTCGGCGTACGTCTCGAGGGCCTGTGTCTCGATGTCCGGCTGGTACCAGGTGTTGATCTGGTACGACTTGCCGTTCGCGTTGAAGCCCAGCAGGTGGGCGTGCCAGGGGACGCCTCTGAGCGTGAAGGTGTACTCCCAGACGACCGCGGGGTGGCCGCGGAACGTCGTCTCCTCCAGGCGGATCTTCCGGTAGTCCTGCCCCTGGCGGGCGTTCTGCTCCGAGGTCTGCCACGACTCCATCAGGTCGCCGCGGGCGAGGGCGGACTTGGCGGCGAGCTCCTGTGTGCCGTCGGGGGACGTGTAGTGCACCTCCGCGCCCGTCTTCACGTCCCGCCGCCAGCCCGGCGGCGTCGCCCACGCGAACCCGCCCGCCTCCCGGTGCGCGCCTGGCGGCAGGCTCTGCGGACGGGACGTGCCCTCGACCGTGGGCGCCGGGCTGTCGCTCGGCGTGCTGGACGGCGACGGGGAGGCCGCGGCCGACGGCGAGGAGCCCGCGGTGGTGTCGTCGCCCGGTGGCCCGGAGGCCGCCGTGAGGACGATCGCGACGACCGCGCCCACGGTGACCGCGCCCACGGCCGCGAGGAGCGCGGCCCGCTGCCGGCCACGACGGCCACGACGGCCGCGCCGAGGGATGAGGGCCGGGACGGCGGGGCCCGGCAGTTCACCCGGGGGCGTGGCGAGGGGGTGCGGGCCGGTGGCGGTGACGTGGCCTGCGGCTGGGCCTTGCGTGTGGGTGAGGACGGGGGTGGGTGCGGGGGTGGCAGCGGATCCACCCCTGGGGGTGAGGGCTGGCCCGGGCGCCGGGGCGGGGCGCCTCTCCGTTTCCGCCTGCGCGCGGGCGAGGGACACACCGGCGCCGGAACCGGACCTACGGGCAGCGGCTCCCCGGGCGGTGGCTCCTCCGGCGGCCGGACCTCCGGCGGCGGGTCCTCGGGGAACGGCAGCCGGGGAGGTGCCGGACGGGGACCCGGACAGAGTCCCGGACGGGGACCCGGATAGGGCGCCGGGCAGAGACCCGGGCGGAGTCTCGGAGTGGGTCTCCGAGCGCCTTTCGGACGCGGCTTCGGTGGAGGCGTTGGCCGGTATCGGGATCCCCGGGGTGGCGGCCCCGGCTCCCGGCTCCGTCGTCGTCGTCGACGGCGGCGGCGGCGGTGCGGGACGCCTGGGGTCGGGCGGCGTACGTAGGGACCGGGTCTTCCCGGAGTCGGGGGCGAGGGCGGGACCCGGGGCCGGGCCCGGTTCCAGGGCGGGAGTCTCCTCCTCGGGCGCGGGTGGGAGGGAAGGCACCGCGTCGCTGACGTCCGGCGTTCCCGGCATCCCCCGTGTCTCCGGCTTTCCCGGCATCCCCCGTGTCTCCGGCTTTCCCGGCATCCCCCGTGTCTCCGGCGTCCCCGGCATCCCCGGCGTCTGCGGCACCTCCGGACCGGTTACGAGCGTCTGCGGCACCTCCGGACCGGGTACGAGCAGGGGTCCGGCGTCGGGCTCCTCCCACGGAGCTTCCTGCCCCACCGGAGCTTCCTGCCCCGGAGCTTCCTCCTCCGGAGCCCTCGCTGCCGGAGCCCTCGCTGCCGGTCCCCCCGTCGGGACCGTCGGCGTGGGCATCGCCGACGTGAGCGGCCGGAGCGCGGTCGCCACGTCTTCCAGTCCGGGCCGGACCGACGGGTCCTTCTCCAGCAGCGCTGCCAGGATGTCGCGCAACGGGCCCGCGCCCGGCGGCAGTTCGGGCTCCTCGTAGAGGACCGCGTGCAGGGTCGCCAGTGTGGTGTCGCGGGCGAACGGGGAGCGGCCGCCCATCGCCGCGCACAGTGTCGCGCCGAGGGACCACACGTCCGACGGCGGGCCCTGCGGGCGGCCCGAGACCCGCTCCGGGGCCATGTAGTCGGGCGAGCCGACCAGCATGCCGACCATGGTGAGCGCCTTGGCGTCCTGGATCGCGGCGATGCCGAAGTCGGTGAGGACGATCCGGGGAGCGGACGAGGACCGTCCGCCGTCCTCCACCAGGACGTTGCCGGGTTTGATGTCCCGGTGCAGCACGCCCCGTTCGTGCACCTGCCGCAGCGCCTCCACCAGGCCGAGTCCGAGCAGTGCCGTCTCCCGCGGGGCCAGCGGGCCCTCCTCCGCCAGGACGCGTTCCAGGGAGCGGCCGGAGACCAGTTCCATGACGATCCACAGGCGTTCGCCCTCGTCGACCACGTCGTACACGCGCACCACGTTGGGATGGTCGATCCGCGCCGTGGCCCGGGCCTCGCGCAGCGTCCGTTCGCGGCGGGTGCGGGCGTCCTCGGCGTCGAGGCCGTCGATGCGCATCTCCTTCACCGCGACCTGGCGGTCGAGTATGTCGTCGGCGGCTCGCCACACCCGCCCCATTCCCCCCTGGCCGATGCTTTCGACCAATCGATAGCGCCCCGCCACCAGCATCCCTGGAACTCCACCACTGCTCGCATTCCCCGGCAATCCGCTGCACCCCCCTCAATACCTCTCGGTACTTCTCAGCGCCTTCCCGACTGAAACACAATGGTCACACTTCGAGCCGTACCAGCATAGTGCGGAGAAATCTTGTGGTACCTCTTCAAGTACTGCGAATTCAGGCGCAGCCAAGGGGGACGAACATGAGTTCTCGTCGTACGACGACCATCACCGGATCACTGCTGGCGACATCTTTCTCGGCCGTGATGATCCTTTCCGGCACGGCCGGGGCGGGAGACCAGGGGCCGGGGAGCGGCAAGGGGGGAAAGGCCGTTGACGAGGCACCGGCGGGTGTGAAGGTCACCACGCTGCTGCCCGGGAAGATCTCGGTCGACAACAGTTCGAAAGAAACAGATATCACCGCCACGGTGAAGAACGAGGGGACCAAGGACAGCGGAAAGATCCGGCTTTTGGTCGTCGGTTTCGACGGCCTTACGGTCAAGAACGTTCAAGGCTGCTCCGCGATCGACGAAAAGAACCTGCCGGACGGTTCGAACAGCGGTTACGCCTGCCCCATCGACAATCTCGCGGCCGGCCAGTCGACGTCGTACGCCGTTGACGCGACGTTCGACCTGGGAAAGACCGGAAAGATCTGCCTGCCGGTGCAGACCAGCGACGGAGCGAAGACGTTCTGGCAGCAGGGCCCGGTTCCGTTCGGTACGACGAATCCGTCGCCGAACGCCCCGGCCACCCCGCTGCTGCTCGGCACCGACAACAAGCCGGTGGCGCCGGGCAGCGACGAACTCCCGAAGACCGGCCCCGGGGTGGCACCGCTGGGCGCGGCGGGTGCGGCGCTGATGGCGGCCGGCGTGGCGGGCCTGTGGTGGTCGCAGCGGCGGCCGAGGCAGCGGGAGAACTGATCCGCGAGCTGCCTGACCCCCGCGCGTCGTCCGGCCCGAGACGTGCGAGAGGCCCGCCGGGCGGAGTCGCGGTGCGACCCGGCGAGCCTCTTCGGCCGAGCTGGGGATCAGCGCTTGACGAGCTTCCAGGCGGTGGGCAGGACACCCATCGCCAAGGCCGCCTTCAGGGCGTCGCCGATCAGGAACGGGGTGAGGCCGGCCGCGATCGCGGCGGACCAGGTGATGTCCGCGGCGTAGTGGAGGTAGGGGACGCCGACGGCGTAGATGATCGCCTCGCCCACCAGCATGGCGCCCGCCATGCGCGGCACCGAGCGGTCGGCGCCACGGCGGGCCAGGGCGCCCACCACCGTGGACGCGAGGATCATGCCGAGGATGTAGCCGAAGGAGACCGAGACGCCGGAGGTGCCGGACGCGAACCACGGCACACCGGCGAGACCGGCGAGCGCGTACAGGGCGAGCGCGGAGAAGCCGCGGCTCGCGCCGAGCGTCGTGCCGACCAGCAGCGCGGCGAAGGTCTGGCCGGTCACCGGCACCGGGGAGCCGGGCACCGGCAGCGCGATCTGGGCGGCGAGGCCGGTGAGCGCGGCGCCGCCGACCACGAGCGCGATGTCCCGCACCCGGGAGGCGGGGAGCAGGTCGGCGAGGACCTGTCCGGTGCGGGCGGGGGCGGCGGCAGCGGTGCTCATGGGGACTCCGCGGAGTGATGTGGGCATGTCGGGACATGCCGACGCTATCCCAGCGCCCTCGCGCGGTTCACCGTCGACGCTCGACAAAGGCTGGAGCACGCGCTTGGTGCGCTCCGGACAAAGGACGCCGGTTACACCGGATGCGGCGTGATACGGGTCACGGAGGCAGGGACGTTTCGCTCACGTGGGCATCCCACGCGCCGACTGTGGGGACCCTCCAAAACGGACGACCGTGAGGATCTCCTCACTCTCCGTACCGGATGTGTCCACATGCTGGTCAGGCTTTCCGTCCGGTCGCCGGGGCCGCCCAGAATGTCGGCGTTTTTGCCCTCTCACGCACTGGACCAGCCGCGCCATGCCCAGCACCACCACCGAGACACCGCCCACGGCGCAGGACGCCTCCCTCTCCCACGGCCTCAAGCAGCGCCACCTGTCGATGATCGCCCTCGGCGGGGTGATCGGCGCCGGACTGTTCGTCGGTTCCGGCGCCGGCATCGCGGCCGCCGGGCCGTCCATCGTCGTCGCCTACGCCCTCTCCGGCCTCCTCGTGATGCTGGTGATGCGGATGCTCGGCGAGATGTCGGCCGCCTACCCGTCGTCGGGGTCCTTCTCGGCGCACGCGGAACGGGCGATCGGCCCGTGGGCGGGATTCACCGCCGGCTGGTCCTTCTGGGTCCTGCTCTGCACGGCCGTCGGCCTGGAGGGCATCGGCGCCGCGAAGATCGTCACCGGCTGGCTGCCGGGCACGCCCGAGTGGGCCTGGGTCGCGCTGTTCATGGTGGTGTTCTGCGGCGCGAACCTGGCCGCCGTGAAGAACTTCGGCGAGTTCGAGTTCTGGTTCGCGGCCCTGAAGGTCGGCGCGATCACGCTGTTCCTGGTGCTGGGCGTGCTGGCCATCGCGGGTGTCCTGCCCGGCACCGACGCCCCGGGCACGGCGAACCTCACCGGCGAGGGAGGCTTCCTGCCGCACGGCAGCGAGGGCCTGGTCGTCGGCCTGCTCGCCTCGGTCTTCGCGTACGGCGGGCTGGAGACGGTCACCATCGCGGCGGCCGAGTCGGAGGACCCGGTGCGTGGCGTGGCGAGCGCGGTCCGTACCGCGATGTGGCGCATCGCGGTGTTCTACATCGGCTCGATGGCGGTGATCGTCACGCTCGTCCCCTGGGACTCGAAGGAGGTCGTCGAGAAGGGCCCCTACGTCGCCGCCCTCGACCACCTCGGCATTCCGGGCGCCGGCCAGGTGATGAACGTGGTCGTGCTGGTGGCGCTCCTGTCGGCGATGAACGCCAACATCTACGGCTCCTCGCGCATCGTCTACTCCCTGGTCGAGCGCGGCCAGGGCCCGAAGGCGCTGGGCCGGGTGTCCGGCGGGGTCCCCCGCGTCGCGGTGCTCGCGTCCTGCGTGTTCGGCTTCGGCTGCGTGGCGCTGAGCTACTGGCGGCCGGACGACGTCTTCCCCTGGCTGCTCAACATGATCGGCGCGGTGATCCTGGTCGTCTGGATCCTCATCGCCGTCTCGCAGCTGCGGCTGCGCCGCCGGCTGGAGCGGGAGGCGCCGGGCACACCGGCCGTGCGGATGTGGGCGTTCCCGGTACTGACGTGGGTGGCGCTGGCGGGTATGGCGGCGGTCCTCGTCCTGATGGCCCGGGAGCCGGACACGCGGGTGCAGCTGTACTCGACGGGTGCGATGACGGTGTTCCTGGCGGCCGTCGGCTACGCCCGGCAGAAGGCGCGCGCCAAAGCCTGAGCCACCAAGCCTGAGCCACCAAGCCTGAGCCACCGCGACCGCGGCCACGGTCGCGCAGAGGCCCTCACGTGACACACGTGGGGGCCTTCCTGTTGCCCGCGCACCCCTTCTTGTTGCTAGCCTGCACTTGCAAGCCCTTTGCAATAAGAGGTCCGGAGGGGATCCCGCCATGCCCGTCTACACGCTTCCTGAACTGCCCTACGACTACTCCGCGCTCGCCCCCGTGATCAGCCCGGAGATCATCGAACTGCACCACGACAAGCACCACGCGGCCTATGTGAAGGGCGCCAACGACACGCTGGAGCAGCTCGCGGAGGCACGGGACAAGGAGCAGTGGGGCTCGATCAACGGGCTGGAGAAGAGCCTGGCCTTCCACCTCTCCGGGCACATCCTGCACAGCATCTACTGGCAGAACATGACGGGTGAGGGCGGCGGCGAGCCGCTGGAGGCGGACGGCGTGGGCGAACTCGCGGACGCCATCGCCGAGTCCTTCGGCTCCTTCGCCCACTTCAGGGCGCAGCTGTCCAAGGCCGCCGCCACGACGCAGGGTTCGGGCTGGGGCGTCCTCGCGTACGAACCGCTCAGCGGGCGGCTGATCGTCGAGCAGGTCTACGACCACCAGGGCAACGTCGGCCAGGGCGCCACCCCCCTCCTGGTGTTCGACGCCTGGGAGCACGCCTTCTACCTCCAGTACCGCAACCAGAAGGTCGACTTCGTCGAGGCGATGTGGCAGGTCGTCAACTGGCAGGACGTGGCCCGGCGTCTCACCGCCGCCAAGTCCCGCGCGGACGTCCTGCTGCTGGCGCCGTAGGACCCCACGATCGTCCCGCCTCGTGATCGTCTTCTCACCCTTCACGGCGGCGGGCGGAGTAAGGGAGCGGCCCCGCGAGGACGTGACTCGCGGGGCCGCTCTCATTACCACGCCGGGGTCGACCAGCTCCGGGCTCTCGAAGAAGGCGGCGATCCGGTCGACCGGGCGCGGGAGGTACGGGCCGCGCCGGTGGCGTCGTAGGCGTCCTGGGCGTCCTGGGCCCGAGATCCAGGAACGGGCGTACGGCGGCCTCCCCTCCCGTACCAGGTACCGGATGCCGCGGGCGACGGTGACGATCCCGGGGAAGACGGCGGTGCGGGCGTCACCGGCCGCCGCGTCCAACGGGTGGCTGTCCCGGCCGCCACCCCGGCCGACTCCGCCACCCGGCACGGCCGCGCCACCCGTCCGGGTAGCCCGGCGCGCGGCGCGGCCGGTTCCGGGCTGCCGTTCGGGGCGGCGGCGGCCTACGCTCCCCGCACCGCGTCGCGCGACCGGCGCGGCCGTCCCCCAGGAGGCGCTCATGACGTTCGTGCGATGCCCGAGTCCGACCTGCCACGACCGGCTGCAGGATTTCCGGGATCTGAAGGGCGATGCGGAGATCACGGCCGCCGAGCTGGCGCTGCTGCCGAAGCTGGAGGACGACCGCTTCGTCGCGAAGGCCTTCCACCGCTGCCAGAGCGACGGCTGCCGCCGTGTGCAGAAGAAGACCGACTGGCGGGTCGGCGCCTTCCTGCCGACGGGTTTCTGACACCCCGTCGGCAGGTGTCCGCGGCCGGTCCCGCGGGTGGCTACAGGTTGCTGAAGTCCGGGCCCTTCGTGCGGGTCCGCTTGATCTCGTAGAAGCCGGGGACCGAGGCGACGGCGAGGGTGCCGTCCCACAGCCGGACGGCGTCGTCGCCCTGGGGGGTCGGAGTGACGACCGGGCCGAAGAAGGCGATCTCCTCGCCGTCGGGGCCGGGGACCGCGATGACCGGGGTGCCGACCTCCTGGCCGACCTTCTCGATGCCCTCCTTGTGGGAGGCGCGCAGCTGGGCGTCGAACTCGAAGTCGGCCTGGTCGGCGTACTCGATCAGGTCGGCGGGCAGGCCGGCGTCGTCGAGGGCCGCCGCTATGGCCTCGGCGGTCGGGCCCTCGCCGTTGTTGTGGAAGCGGGTACCGAGCGCGGTGTAGAGCGGGCCGAGGACATCGGCGCCGTGCTTCTGCCAGGCCGCGGTCACCACGCGCACCGGCTTCCAGGCCTGGGTCGCGAGCATCTCCCGGTACTCCTCGGGCAGCTCGTCGAGCTTGTCCTCGTTCAGTACCGCGAGGCTCATGATGTGCCAGCGGATCTCGATGTCCCGGACCTTCTCCACTTCCAGCACCCAGCGGGAGGTCATCCAGGCCCACGGGCACAGCGGGTCGAACCAGAAGTCGACAGGGGTCCTGCCGGAGGCGGCGTTGGTCTCGGACATGGGTCTCCTCGAAAGTGCGGTGGACGGTGCGGTGGTCGGTGCGGTGGCCAGTGCGGCGCGACGGTCGTCCTCGACAGGAACACCGGCCGGGTCCCGCCCCATTCCCGACTGCCGTGAGGCGGGGGCCCGTGGGAGGATCAGCCCAGGTCCGCATGTCGAACACGATCCGAGGGAGCGCCATCCGTGCCCGGTGAGAACCTGTCCCGCGACGAAGCCCGGGAGCGGGCCGCCCTGCTGTCCGTCGACGGGTACGACGTGTCCCTCGACGTCCGGACGGCGGTCGGTGACGACACCGGCGACGGACCGCGCACCTTCCGCTCGGTCACCACGATCCGCTTCCGGTGCAGCGAGCCCGGCGCGTCCAGCTTCGCGGACCTGATCGCGCCGAGTGTGACCGCGCTCTCCCTCAACGGCAAGGACCTCGACCCCAGCGAGGTCTTCGACGGTTCCCGGATCGTCCTGGAGGACCTGGCCGCCGACAACGAGCTGATCGTCGACGCCCGCTGCGCCTACTCCCGCACCGGCGAGGGCCTGCACCGCTTCGTCGACCCCGAGGACGGCGAGGTCTACCTCTACACGCAGTACGAGCCGGCCGACTCCCGCCGGGTCTTCGCCAACTTCGAGCAGCCGGACCTCAAGGCACCGTTCCGTTTCGAGGTGCGGGCGCCGGAGGGCTGGACGGTGTGGAGCAACGGCGTCGGCGAACGGGCCGACGGCGTCTGGCGGTTCGCGGAGACCAAGCCGATCTCGACGTACATCACGTGCGTGGTCGCGGGTCCGTACCACTACGTCACGGACGCGTACTCCCGCACCTTCGACGACGGTACGACGCTGGAGATCCCCCTCGGCGCCCTGTGCCGCAAGGGCCTGGCCCCCCACTTCGACGCCGACGACGTGTTCCTGGTGACCAAGCAGGGCCTGGACTTCTTCCACGACCACTTCGACTACCCGTACCCGTTCGGGAAGTACGACCAGGCGTTCGTGCCCGAGTACAACCTGGGCGCGATGGAGAACCCGGGCCTGGTGACCTTCCGGGAGGAGTTCATCTTCCGGGGCAAGGTCACACAGGCTTCGTACGAGGGCCGCGCCAACGTGATCCTGCACGAGATGGCGCACATGTGGTTCGGCGACCTGGTCACCATGGAGTGGTGGGACGACCTGTGGCTGAAGGAGTCCTTCGCCGACTTCATGGGCGCGTTCTCGCTGGTCGGCGCCACCCGCTTCCAGGACGGCTGGATCACCTTCGCCAACCGCCGCAAGGCCTGGGCGTACCGCGCCGACCAGCTGCCGTCCACGCACCCGGTCACGGCCGACATCCGTGACCTCCAGGACGCCAAGCTGAACTTCGACGGCATCACGTACGCCAAGGGCGCCAGCGTGCTCAAGCAGCTGGTGGCGTATGCCGGCCAGGACGCGTTCCTGGAGGGCGCGCGGCGTTACTTCAAGCGGCACGCGTACGGCAACACGCGCCTGGGCGACCTGCTGTCCGTGCTGGAGGAGACCAGCGGCCGGGACATGGGCGCCTGGTCGCGGGCGTGGCTGCAGACGGCCGGCGTCAACGCGCTGACCCCGCAGGTGCTGTTGGCCGCGGACGGCCGGGTGGACGAATTGGCGGTGGTGCAGGAGGCGGCCGAGTCGCACCCCGAACTGCGCCCGCACCGGGTGGCGGTGGGCCTGTACCGGCGGGGTGCCGAGGGCGCCCTGGAGCGGTACGCCCGCGCCGAGGCGGACGTCGACGGCCCGCGTACGGTCGTGGCGGAGCTGGCCGGCGCCGAGGCCCCGGACCTGATCCTGGTCAACGACGACGACCTCACCTACTGCAAGATCCGCTTCGACACGGCCTCGCTGGAGACGCTGAAGGCTCACCTCGGTGACCTCACCGACCCGCTCGCCCGGGCCCTGTGCTGGTCCGCGCTGTGGAACATGACCCGGGACGCGCTGCTGCCGGCGCGGGACTTCGTGGACCTGGTGCTGCGGTTCGCGGGGCGCGAGTCCGACATCGGCGTGCTGCAGATGCTGCACGCGTGGGCGAACTCGTCGCTGGTCAACTACGTGGCGCCCGAGTGGCGGGAGACGGGCGGACGGCTGCTGGCGGAGGGCGCCCTGCGGGAACTGCGGGCGGCCGGGCCGGGCAGCGAACGCCAGCTGGCGTGGGCGCGGTTCTTCGCGTCGGTGGCGTCCGGGCCGGCCGATCTCCGGCTGCTCCAGGGGCTGCTGGCGGGCACCGAGCAGATCGAGGGGCTGGAGGTCGACCAGGAGCTGCGCTGGGCGTTCCTGGAGCCGCTCGCCGCCCACGGCGCCGCCGACGAGGCGGTCCTCGCCGCGGAGCTGGCGCGCGACGACACCGCGTCCGGCAAACGCCACCAGGTCCGCTGTCTGGCCGCCCGGCCGTCGGCGGCGGTGAAGGCGCAGGCGTGGGCGCAGGTGGTGGAGTCCGACGCTCTCTCGAACGCCCTGGTGGAGGCGACGATCGCGGGCTTCGACCGGCCGTCGCAGCGGGAGCTGCTCGCGCCGTACGCGCCGAAGTACTTCGACGTGATCGAGCGGGTGTGGCGGGAGCGGTCGATCCAGATCGCGATGCACGTGGTGCAGGGGATGTTCCCGTCCCTCCAGCACTCGCGGGCGACGCTGGACGCGACGGACGCGTGGCTCGCGGCGCACGAGGACGCGGCACCCGCCCTGCGCCGGCTGGTACGGGAGGCACGGGACGACCTGGCACGCGCGTTGCGGGGACAGGCGTGCGACGCGGAGGCGGCGGCGGCCGGCTGAGCGGAATTCTGGCCAAAGCTTGAGCGTGCCGTCACCGTTACGGAATTCAGGCAATAGGCCCCGTAACCCCTGGGCCGCACCCGAACGGACCAGGGGTTTCCGCGCTCTCCTCGGCATCCGAACACTCGTCCTTTAGTGCGGGCTTGTCCGGATTTGTCGACGGATGTGTAACAGCGGTTCGCGGGCGGCTCCATGGCGGGAACCTGCCGGTCATGAACCACAACACCCCGGTCCCCCCGCTCTCCCCCCGCCCCCTCCGGCACCTGCCCGAGGGACACCGCCGTGTCCTGACGGCCGCCCACCTCCGCTCGCACGGCGTCTCGGCCGCGGAGACGAGCGAGCAGTGCCGGCCGGGCGGGCCCTGGCAGCAGCTCCTCCCGGGCGTCTTCCTGCTCCACCCCGGCCCCCCCACCAGCGACGAGCGGCTGCACGCGGTGCTGATGTACGCGGCGCGGGAGCAGCCGGCCGGGGTCCCCGCCCAGCCCGGCGCGGACGACCCGCACCGCCCGGTGTACGCGGACGCGATGATCACCGGCCTGGCGGCGCTCACCCTGCACGGCTTCAGCTCGGCCCCGCCGCTGCTCTCCCTGGACCGCGTCGACGTCCTGGTCCCCCGCCTGCGCCGGCTGCGCTCGACGGGCTGCGCGCGGATCGTGCGCACCGCCGCGCTGCCCACGCCCGAGCCGGTGACGGGCCTGCCGGTCGCTCCGGTCCCGCGGGCCCTGGCCGACGCGGTGGCCGGACTGTCGGACGCGGGTGCCGTACGCCGGCTGCTGACCGAGGCGGTACGCGGCGGGCACTGCGAACCCGCGGCGGTGGTACGGGAGTTGAACAACGCCAAGCTGCTGAGCCGGCCGCACGTGGTGGACGCGGTGGACTCCCTCCTCGCGGAGGGCCGGGCCATCGCGGAGGACCGCCTGTACCGGATGGTCGAGGAGTACGGCCTGCCCGACCCGGTCTGGAACGTGGACCTGCGTCTGCCCGGCGGCCCGCACCTCGGCGGCCTGGACGCGTACTGGCCGGAACAGGCGGTGGCGGTGGAGCTCGACACCCGCGCCCCGCGCCAGGGCGGCCGGGAGGACGACGACGCCCTGTGGTCCGAGTACGCCCGCAAGCGCGAACACCTGGAGCGGCTGGGCATCACGGTCGTCCACCTCACCCCGAAGAAGCTCCGGGAGGCGAGGGAACAACAGGCCACGGTCGTCCGTACGGCCCTGATGGCGGCGGGCGACCGGGACCCCGCAGCGTATGTCGTGGTGCTGCCCCGGTAGTGACGGACCGGAACAGCACCAAGAGGGGGCAGGAGGGGCCGCGCGCTCGGTACGTCGGGTGCGGCCCCCCGCCCGTCGCTATCCGCCGCAGAACTCCGCCTCGATCACGGCCTCGGTGTCGCCCGACCAGTCGCCGTTGACGTTGAGGACGAGGGTGTGGCGGCCGTCCGCCGTCGTCACGGCCTCGGTGGAGGAGCCGTGGATGTCGCCGCCGTGGCCCCAGACGTGGACGCCGCAGCTGAGCGTGATGTCACCGAGGCCCAGGCCGTAGTCGACGTGGAGGATCGACGTGTCCGGCACCGTGGTCTTCATCTCCTTCAGCTGCGCGGGCGGCAGCAGCCGGCCCCGCAGGAGGGCGGAGTAGAAGCGGCCGAGGTCGGCCGAGGTGGAGATCATGTCGCCGGAGCCGAAGGCCAGCGCGGGGTTCAGCTCGGTGACGTCGTACGTGGGTCCCGTGGTGTCCTCGGCCAGCTTGGAGTAGGCGCGGCTGCTGGGCCGCGGCAAAGTGGGCCGGGTACCGGGGACCGAGGTGCCCGTCAGCCCGAGGGGCTCGACGACGCGGTCGCGGACCTCCTCGCCGTACGTGTGGCCCGTGGCCCGCTCGATGACCCGGGCGGCCAGGGTGTAGTTGGTGTTGGAGTAGGACCAGGAGGTGCCCGGCGCGAACCGCGGCGCGTGGGACATGGCGATCGCGATCAGGTCCTCGGGCGTCGCGCGGTCGTAGCGGTGCTTCATGAAGCCGTCCGCGAGGACGTACGTCTCCAGGAAGGTCCTGTCGTCCGTGTAGTCGTAGATGCCGCTGGTGTGGTTGAGGAGCCGGCGCAGGGTGATCGCGCGGCCGTCGTGGCCGTGCCCGCGGACCAGTCCCGGCAGCCAGGTCTCCACCGTGTCGTCCAGCGACAGGCGCCCCTCCGCCTCCAGTTGGAGCAGCACCGTGGCGACGAAGGTCTTGGTGACGCTGCCCACGCGGTAGTGGTCCCGCGCCGAACGCGGCTGCCCCGTCGCGAGGTTGCCGACGCCGGCGGTCGCCGACCAGGTGCCCCGCCGGTCCTTCGCCGTCACTGTCACTCCGGGAACCCCGGCCTCGACGGCGGCCTCGACGGCCTCGCGGGTCGCCCCGTGACCGCCGCCGCCTCCGGCCGGCCCCGCCGCGACCGCGGGTCCCGCCAGGGCCACCGACAGCGCCACCGCGGTCGCCGCCGTCCACCTCGTCCGTACGGTCATGTGTTCTTCCCCCATCTCGCTCACCATCGAGCTGCCGTCGAGCCGCCACCGGGCTGCCGTCGAGCCCGGTCGGATGGGGGGACCCCGCTTCCGGTACGGAAGTTGAGGCGCCGCGGGCCGGTTGGGCCGGTTTCAGCCCTTCTTCAGCACCAGCTCCGTGTTCCGGTCCCGCGCCTCGCCGCCGAGGTCCATGTTCGCGCCGGGGGCGTTGTAGGACAGCTCGCGGTAGAGGGCGGCCAGGCCGGTCTGGGAGAGATCGCCGAAGTCCGTGCGGTGCGGGGCCGCGGACTCGACGCAGGTGGTGAGGACCGACAGCGTGCCGTCCTTGTTGTCCACCAGCTCGATCACCCGGGCCAGCTGGGGATGGTCGACGTGGGAGGCGGTGGAGATCTCCCAGAAGGAGCGGCCGTCGGGGGCGGAGTGCGGGGTGATCTCGTTGCGGTGGATGTGGCCGTTCACCCAGGCCAGGACGTTCGCGTGGCTGCCGAGCAGGGCGATGACCTCCTGGCCGTTGTGGCGCCGCTCGCCGGGACGGGCCGGGTCGGGGCGGGTGTTCGTCATCGTCGTGCTGGTGTGGTGGCTGAACACGACCGCGTACGCGTCCCTGTTGTCCCGTAGCGTCCTGTCCAGCCATCTCAACTGGGCCGTCCCGATGGACCCCTGGTAGTGGCCGCCCGGGTCGGTGGTGTCGAGGCTGATGCCGATCACGTCGTCGGCGATGCGGAAGCTGTAGTACTGGGTGCCCGTGTCGAGGTTGGCGGCGGAGTAGCCGTGGCCCACCGGACCGAGGCCCCGGTAGGCCGGGTCCAGGTGGGCCTTGAGGTACTCGGCGGCGGTGAAGGGAGCGCGCCGTTCGTCGGGCGTGACCGAGCGCATGTCCCGGGTGTGCGCCTTGAGCAGGTCGCGGAACGCGGTCCCCTGGGGGTCCGTGTCGTGCTTGATGGCGTCCTGGAGCTTCTTCGCCTCGGCCGCGGGCAGGCTCATCAGCTTCTTGCCGCCGACCGCGTACTCGGCGAGCCAGGAGTCGCCGTGACCGTAGCAGCCGAGCGGCATGGAGTCGTGGTTGCCGACCGTGGAGTACCAGGGCAGGTTCAGGCCGGGGCTGTTGAACTCCCGCAGGGCGGCGGCCAGATAGCCCTCCAGCTGCGGGAACCCGAGCTGCTTGTCGGCGTCGCGGACGGTCGTGCCGGGCTGCCAGTACTGCTTGAGGCCGCTGTTCTGCACGCCCTCGTAGTGCCGCGGGTCCCCGGAGTTGGCGGTGACCCGGCCGCCGCTCATGATCGTCAGGAACCAGTCGAGCTC
Organism: Streptomyces sp. NPDC003011; assembly: GCF_053591515.1. Lineage (NCBI taxonomy): Bacteria > Bacillati > Actinomycetota > Actinomycetes > Kitasatosporales > Streptomycetaceae > Streptomyces > Streptomyces sp. NPDC003011. Next base: position 42,870 of record NZ_JBSFTY010000034.1, on the reverse strand, counting down.
GGTCCTGGCGTTGTTGTCGGTGTTGTCGCCGGTGGTCATGGCGAAGTGCAGCGGGGTGCCGGTGACGGGGGCGCCCCGCAGCGCGTTGATCCGCTCGACCAGCGAGATGGCGCCGGGCACGGTCAGCGCCTCGTGCGGCCGCCAGGCGTGGACGTCGGTGGAGCGCAGGTACTCCAGCCGCATCGGGTGCTGGGTGTCGATCAGGTGCAGGTCGGTGAGGTGCACGAACGCGGCGAGGGCGGTACGGCGGCCGGCCCGGCCGGCCCGGGGCTCGGCCAGTTCGCCGCGGACCGTGCGGCTCCAGCCGGGGCCGTCGCCGAGGCGGCGGAAGCCGGAGCCGGTGCGCGGCGCGGAGACCGTGGCGAGGGTGGTGCCGCGGGTGTAGGGAGCGAGGGGCGCGGCCGGGGCGACGCGGGACTGGGCCACGGGTGCCCCGGCGGCACCGGTGCCGGTGGTGGGGGCGGCCTGGCTGTCGGTGGGCCGCAGGGCGTAGCCGACGCCCGCGGAGAGGGTGACCGCCGCGGTGGCGGCGAGGACGGTACGGCGGTGGGCCCCGAGTGCGGAACCGGCGACAGAGCGTGTGCGCGACATGGCGCGGTCTCCCCGAGTGCGAACGCGTCGGCAGGGTCGCGGGGCGGTCGCTGTCGCGAACGTCCCGCTCACTCTGGATCGTTGGCACTGGGCATGACCTGCGCGTGAACGAGGCGGCAACGCGCAGCGCCGATCACCGTACGTGGATCTTGGACTACCCTGCGCGTCCTCGACCGCTCCCCGGACGGCCGGGGGGCGGCTACTCCGTGTTCATCTGCCCGGGTAGGGGAGCCGCTCCCGACGGAGTGTCGAGCGCGGTGTCGAGCGCGGTGTCGAGCGCGGTGTCGGGCGCGGTGTCGGGCGGGGTGTCGAGCCGCCCGGTGGCCGGCCGTTCGCGCCACAGCCGCAGCCCGATCCCGACCATCGGCGTCTGGTGCAGGCCCGGCACGGCGTCCAGGTCGAGCCAGGCGGCCATGTCCGTGGAGCCGCCGATCTCGTAGCGCAGTTCACCGCCGGCGATCCGGCCCTCGTAGAAGAGCCGTACGCCCTGGAAGTCGACGGCGCGCCCGAAGCGGCGCGGGAAGACGCGCTGGAACGAGTGCGTGCCCAGCAGGCCGGTGACCTCGACGCGGTATCCGGTCTCCTCGGCCACCTCCCGCAGCACGGTGTCGTACGGATCCTCGCCGTGCTCCATGCCGCCGCCGGGCAGGGTCCACTCCGGCGGACCGCCGTCCGAAGCCGGGGACCGGGAGAGCAGGAGCTGCCCGTCGCGCACGCACAGGGCGTAGGCCGCCACCCGCAACTTCCTTCGCACCTCTGGACGTTAACCCATCCGGGGACACCTTCCGGGCGACTTGCCCCTTTCGTTCCCCATCTCCGTAAAGCGCATAGGGGGTTTTCCCCATGCCCTCATATCGATTCGGTCAACTCCCCCTGAGCATGCTTCCCATGGGTAAAGCTGTGCGATCGTCCGGGATCACCTTCCGGACGACCGCGGCCAAGGCCCGATCAGCCCTGATCGCACACCGCTCGTTCCTTTACCTACAAGGGATGCCGATGACCCTCACCCCCCAGCGCGATCCGATATCCGGCGCGAGACGCGCGGTCCGGATCGCCGTGGCCGCCGGTCTGGTGGCCGCCCTCTCCGCCGCGGGGCCGGTTCCGATGGCCCTCGCCGCCGACGAAGCGCCCGTCGCCGCCGACCCGGGCGTGAAGTCCGCCCACGACAAGCTCGGTTCCGACGACGCCGACGCACTCGCCGAGGCCAAGGCCGACGGCGACAAGAGCGTCACGCTGATGGTCGCCACCGCGCCCGGCCGGACCGAGCAGGTCGCCGGGCAGCTCGACGCCGTCCAGGGCGGCCTGGTCGGCAAGACCTACGACAAGCTCGGCTACGTGCGCGCCACGGTCCCGACCGGCAAGGCGGACGCGGCCATCGCCGCCGCCGCGAAGCTCTCCTCCGTGCACGGCATCGACCTGCGCCAGGAGATCCTGCTGGACGACCCGACGCCGGCCGCGGACACCGACAGGGCCGCCGCGGGCCAGGGCACGGCCTCCTACCCGGCGCCGAACAGGAAGACCCCCGCCGAGAACCCGTACAACCCCTCCTTCGAGACCGGTGCCGTCGACTTCGTCGAGGACCACCCGAAGGCGGACGGCCGGGGCGTCACCATCGGCGTCCTCGACTCGGGCGTGGACCTGGGCCACCCGGCGCTGCAGAAGACCACCACCGGCGAGCGGAAGATCGTCGACTGGGTGACGGCGACCGACCCGGTCTCCGACGGCGACGGCTCGTGGCGCCGGATGCTCACCTCGGTGGCCGGCCCGGCGTTCTCCGCGACCCCCGTCGGCGGCAGCGCCGAGGCGTTCTCGGCCCCGTCCGGCTCGTACAGGTTCAACTACTTCTACGAGTCCGCGACCGCGGGCGGCGACCAGCTGGGCGACGTCAACCGTGACGGCGACACGACCGACGCCTGGGGCGTGCTGTACGACGCCGCGACCGGCACGGCCCGCGTCGACCTCGACGACGACCACGACTTCGCCGACGAGCAGCCGATGAAGCCGTACAAGGACGGCTACCAGATCGGTTGGTTCGGCACGGACAACCCGGCGACCGAGGTCGCCGAGCGCATCCCGTTCGTCATCGAGATCCGCAAGGACGTCGTCTACAACGCCGCCGGCGCCAAGGCCGACTACGTCAACATCGGCATGATCTCCAGCGAGCACGGCACGCACGTGGCCGGCATCACCGCCGCGAACGGCCTGTTCGGCGGCAGGATGGACGGCGCCGCGCCGGGCGCGAAGATCGTCTCCTCCCGCGCCTGCCTGTTCGGCCCGAGCTGCACCAACGTGGCCCTCACCGAGGGCATGATCGACCTCGTCGCCAACCGGGGCGTCGACATCGTCAACATGTCGATCGGCGGCCTCCCGGCGCTGAACGACGGCAACAACGCGCGCGCCGAGCTGTACACGCGCCTCATCGACACCTACGGCGTCCAGCTGGTCATCTCGGCCGGCAACTCCGGCCCCGGCGCCAACACCATCGGCGACCCGGGCCTGGCCGACAAGGTGATCTCGGTCGGCGCCTCCATCTCCAAGGAGACCTGGGCCGCCAACTACGGCTCGGTCGTGGAGAAGAAGTACGCGATGATGCCGTTCTCCTCGCGCGGCCCGCGTGAGGACGGCGGCTTCACGCCGACCCTGGTCGCCCCCGGCGCCGCGATCAACACGATCCAGACCTGGCTGCCGGGTGCCCCGGTCGCCGAGGCGGGCTACACCCTGCCGGCCGGCTACGGCATGCTCCAGGGCACGTCGATGGCGTCCCCGCAGGCCGCGGGCGCGTCCGCGCTGCTGCTGAGCGCCGCCAAGGCCAAGAAGATCGACCTCACCCCGGCCACCCTGCGCACCGCGCTCACCTCGACCGCCGACCACATCAAGGGTGTGCAGGCGTACGAGGAAGGGGCCGGCCTCATGAACATCAACGACGCCTGGGACTCGATCCTCGACGGCGCCACCGCCCACACCTATTCGGTCAAGGCGCCGGTCGACACCGCGATCGACCAGTTCCTCAAGACGCCGGGCTTCGGCACCGGCCTCTACGACCGTGAGGGCGGCCTCAAGGCCGGGCAGAAGAAGACGTACGACGTCACGCTCACCCGTACGTCCGGTGCCGACAAGGCGATCCGGCACGAGCTGCACTTCGAGAACAACACGGGGAACACGTTCCGGATCGTCGGCTCGGACGTGGTGAAGCTGCCGCTGAACCAGCCGGTGACCGTGAAGGTCCAGGCCGCGCCGGAGTCCGCGGGTCTCAAGAGCGCGATCCTGGAGGTCGACGACCCGAAGACCGAGGGCATCGACCAGCAGGTCATGTCGACGGTCGTGGCCGCGCAGCCGCTGGCGTACGCCTACGCCACCTCGGGTTCGGTGCAGCGCAACAGCACCCGGTCGTACTTCGTCACCGTCCCGGAGGGCGCGAAGACCCTGGAGGTCGCGATCGGCGGCCTGAAGGCCACGAGCCAGACCCGGTTCATCGCCATCCACCCGTACGGCGTCCCGGTCGACACCACCAGCACCCCCTTCTGCTACAGCAACTACCTCGACGGCAACGGCTGCCCGCCGGACGTGCGGTCGTACGCCGACCCGGTGCCGGGCGTCTGGGAGATCGAGGTCGAGTCGCGCCGTACGTCGCCGCTGCTCGACAACCCCTACAAGCTGGACGTCGCCGTCCTCGGCGCGGTCTTCGACCCGGAGACCGTGACCGTGCCCGAGGCCAAGGTCGGCACCCCGGCCGCCGTCTCGTGGAAGGCGACGAACAACTTCGCCGCCCTCGACGGCAAGCTGGTGGGCGGCCCGCTCGGCTCCGCCAAGTCGGCCCGTCCGACGATCGCCACGGGCGCGACGCAGACCACCACGGTCGAGGTGCCCGCGGGCGCCACGTCGCTGGACGTCGCCATCGGCAACGTCTCCGACCCGGCGGCCGACCTCGACCTGGTCGTGAAGAACGCGGCCGGCACCGAGGTGGGCAGCTCCGCCGACGGCGACTCGGAGGAGACGGTGTCGATCCCGGCCCCGCCCGCCGGCACGTACACCATCCAGGTCATCGGCTACGCGATCCCGTCCGGCTCCACGGCCTACGACTACCGGGACGTGTTCTTCTCCGCCGCCCTCGGCAACGTCACGGTCGACGGTTCGACGCCGGTGAAGCTCGGCACGGGTGACTCGACGACGGTCTCCGCCAGCGTGGTCGCCGCGGCGGCCGCCCCGGCGGGCCGCGAGTTCTTCGGCCAGGTCCAGCTGGTGAACGCGCGCGGCACGGTCGCGGGCACCGGCAGCGTGAAGATCGAGAAGGTCACGCCGTAACCGATCCGGTACGGCAGTGGGGCGGGCGCTCGTCTGACGGGCGCCCGCCCCTTGTCGCGCGCCCGCCCCTTGTCGCGCGCCCGCCGCCTCTCGCGCGCCCGCCGCCTCTCGCGCGCCCGCCGCCTCTCGCGCGCTCATACGCTGGTCGCTCACTCGCAGGTGAGTCCGCGCGACTCGGCCAGCGAGCCGGTGAGCCGGGCCCGTTCCCGGGCGATCTCCGGCTCGCCGACGATCCAGCGGTCGGGCTGGCTGTCCCACCGCGGGATGCGGAACAGCACCTGGTCACCCGTGCTCAGGCCGGCCACCAGGGCACCGTCGATCACGTAGGTGACGTCCTCCGCGTCCTTGGGCGGCGGCTCCGGCAGGTAGTAGCGGGTCACCCGCACGGTGACACGCAGGGTCCCGGTGCCGGGGATCCGCTCCACGGCACTCGCCCTGCCCTCGGCCAGCAGGCGGGAGCAGGCGAGGTACCGGGGGCTGCCGAAGGCGTCCCCGCCCGGCTCCGGCTTGGAGGCCGCGCTGCCGGCGCCGCTGTCCGACATGACGCCGGCGTCGCCCGGGGCCTGGGCGAGCAGCCAGGCCATGCCCGACAGCACGGCCGCGACGGCGGCCACCGCGAGGGCGCCGAAGGTGACCTGGAAGGCTCGGCGCCGGACCGGTGAGGGACGTACGGGGACCGGCTTCGGTGCCTGCGGCGGATCGCCGAGGGCATCGCCGATGACCCCGAGCTGTTCGCGCAGCAGGACGAGATCCGCCTGTGCCGAACGGTGCTCGGTCATGAAGGCGGCGTCCGCGCGGGCCTCGTCGGTGAGCGGCTCGTCGGTGAGCGCGGCCATCAGGGCGTCCAGGCCGGCGGAGCCGGCGTGTGGGGCGGAGCCGGCGTGTGGGGCGGAGCCGTCGCGTGGGGCGGAGCCGTCGCGTGGGGCGGGACCGGCGGGGCCGGCGGAGCCGGCGTGTGGGGCGGCGCTCTCGGCTCCGGCGGAGCCGTCGTGTCCCGCTGGGCCGTCGTGTTCGGCGGTCACGTCACACCACCTCGTCCTCGTGCAGACGGGCGCGCAGCGCGCGGACCGCCGAGTGGAGCCTGCTCTTCACCGTGCCCTCGGGGATGCCCAGCTCCTCGGCGATCCCGCGTACCGGCAGGTCGGCGTAGAAGCGCAGCACGACGACCTGCCGCTGGGCGTCGGGCAGCTCGTCCAGCCCCTGGGCGACGGCGAGGGAGAGCACGCTGGTGTCCTCGCCGGAGGGGTGTGCCGGCTGGCGCAGGGAGGCCAGGCGTTCGCCGATGCGCTCCTGGCGGCGTTTGGCCCGATGCCAGTCCATGGCCAGGTTGGACGCGACCACCGCCGCCCACGCGGACACGTCCCGCGGCGCCTCGTCCCCCCGCGCCACCCGCTCCAGCAACCGCAGGCGGACCTGCTGCACCCCGTCCGGCAGGTCCGCCTGCGGCACCCCTCCCAGGGCGAGCACCGCCCGCACCCGGCGTTCCTGGGCCGCGTCCAGCGGATCGTCGAGCACACCGTGCTTGCCGTCCCCCTGGCCGCGGCGGGCTTTTCCGCGCAGCACAGCCACCCCTCTCCCCGCGTCTCTCCTAGGACGCCGCCGCCGGGCAAAACGTTCGGCCCGCTCTCCCGGAGTTCCGCGGAGGCGTACGTCACACCTCGCGTGCGGGCCGCGCGGGCTGGGCAGGGGCCGGGCAGTACAGCTTGCGGTCCGGGGCCGTCACCGGGCGAATTCCTGCAGTTCGGGCGGGGTGGGCGCGGAGAACCCCGCCCGGCCTCCGGTCTGTCTCGTCCCACTCCTCGGGCGCCGCGCGCAAAGAATTGGACAGGCGGGCCGGGGCTGGCCGCATGATGGAAACGCCTCGGCCATGCAACAGGCACACGCACGTCACGTGAAGAGCACGCAGAAGGAGTCGCCGTGAGGGTCGGAATCGTCGGAGCCACCGGTCAGGTCGGCACGGTCATGCGCAGGATCCTCACGGAGCGCGCCTTCCCGGTGACCGAGCTGCGCCTGTTCGCCTCGGCCCGCTCGGCGGGGACGGTCCTGGACGGGGTGACGGTGGAGGACGCGTCGACGGCCGACTACACCGGGCTGGACATCGTGCTGTTCTCCGCGGGCGGCTCGACCTCGAAGGCGCTGGCCGAGAAGGTCGCCGCGCAGGGCGCGGTCGTGATCGACAACTCGTCGGCGTGGCGCCGCGACCCGGACGTGCCGCTGGTCGTGGCCGAGGTGAACCCGCACGCGATCGCCGTCCGCCCCAAGGGCATCATCGCCAACCCGAACTGCACGACGATGGCCGCGATGCCGGTCCTGAAGCCGCTGCACGCCGAGGCGGACCTCCAGGCGCTGGTCGTCGCCACCTACCAGGCGGTGTCCGGCTCCGGCGTGGCCGGCGTCGAGGAGCTGTTCGAGCAGGTCAAGAAGGTCGGCGAGGACGCGCCGAAGCTGGCGCACGACGGCTCGGCGGCGGAGTTCCCCGCGCCGAACAAGTACGTGGCGCCGATCGCCTACAACGTGCTCCCGCTGGCGGGCTCCATCGTCGACGACGGCCTGCACGAGACCGACGAGGAGCAGAAGCTGCGCCACGAGTCCCGCAAGATCCTGGAGATCCCCGGGCTGAAGGTCTCCGGCACCTGCGTCCGCGTCCCGGTCTTCACCGGCCACTCCCTCCAGGTCAACGCCCGCTTCGCCCGCCCGATCAGCGTGGAGCGCGCGAAGGAGCTGCTCGGCGGCGCGCCCGGCGTCGCGGTCACCGAGGTCCCGACCCCGCTCCAGGCGGCCGGCCAGGACCCGTCCTACGTGGGCCGCATCCGCCAGGACGAGACGGTCGACAACGGCCTGGCGTTCTTCGTCTCCAACGACAACCTCCGCAAGGGCGCCGCGCTGAACGCGGTCCAGATCGCGGAGCTGGTGGCGGCGGAGCTCGGCAAGTAGGAAGCGCGCGGAAGGGGGGCGGTCACACAGCCGGTGACCGCCCCCCTTCCGCGCGTCGGAGAGTCCTTGGGGGTCGGAGAGCCAGGTCACGCCACAGTGCCGCGTCGATCTCCGCCATGCGCTGCGGCGGCACCGCGCCTCACCGGTCGGCCCGTCCCCCTGAACGAGGTGGCCACTCCGGAGGGGGTCGTCTTCGTGGAAAGATGGCGCGACCCACCCATAACGAGGAGATGACCGCGTGCCTGGCACAAACCTGACTCGCGAAGAGGCGCGGCAGCGGGCGAAGCTGCTCACCGTTGACTCGTACGAGATCGATCTCGACCTCTCCGGCGCGCAGGAGGGCGGTACCTACAGGTCCGTGACCACGGTGCGTTTCGATGTCGCGGAGAGCGGCGCGGATTCCTTCATCGACCTGGTCGCGCCGGCCGTCCACGAAGTCACCCTCAACGGCGACCCGCTCGACCCCGCCGGGCTCTTCGCGGACTCCCGGATCGCGCTGCCGGGTCTGCTGGAGGGCCGCAACATCCTGCGGGTCGTCGCGGACTGCGCGTACACCAACACCGGTGAGGGTCTGCACCGGTTCGTCGACCCGGTCGACAACCAGGCGTACCTGTACACCCAGTTCGAGGTGCCGGACGCCCGCCGTGTCTTCGCGAGCTTCGAGCAGCCCGACCTGAAGGCCACCTTCCAGTTCACCGTGCGGGCGCCGGAGGGGTGGACGGTCATCTCCAACTCGCCCACCCCGGAGCCCAAGGACAGCGTCTGGGTCTTCGAGCCGACGCCGCGCATCTCGACGTACATCACCGCGCTGATCGTCGGCCCGTACCACTCCGTGCACAGCGTGTACGAGAAGGACGGCCAGTCCGTCCCGCTCGGCATCTACTGCCGTCCCTCGCTCGCCGAGCACCTCGACTCGGACGCCATCTTCGAGGTGACCCGGCAGGGCTTCGACTGGTTCCAGGAGAAGTTCGACTACGCGTACCCGTTCAAGAAGTACGACCAGCTGTTCGTGCCGGAGTTCAACGCGGGCGCGATGGAGAACGCGGGCGCGGTCACCATCCGCGACCAGTACGTGTTCCGGTCCAAGGTGACCGACGCCGCGTACGAGACGCGGGCCGAGACGGTCCTGCACGAGCTGGCCCACATGTGGTTCGGCGACCTGGTCACCATGGAGTGGTGGAACGACCTGTGGCTGAACGAGTCGTTCGCCACCTACACCTCCATCGCCTGCCAGGCCGCCGCGCCCGGCTCGCGCTGGCCGCACTCCTGGACGACGTTCGCCAACTCCATGAAGACCTGGGCGTACCGGCAGGACCAGCTGCCCTCCACGCACCCGATCATGGCGGACATCAACGACCTGGACGATGTCCTGGTCAACTTCGACGGCATCACCTACGCCAAGGGCGCCTCCGTACTGAAGCAGCTCGTCGCGTACGTCGGCGAGGACGAGTTCTTCGCGGGCGTGCAGGCGTACTTCAAGGCGCACGCGTACGGCAACACGCGGCTGTCCGACCTGCTGGGCGCCCTGGAGACGACCTCCGGGCGTGACCTGAAGTCCTGGTCGAAGGCGTGGCTGGAGACCGCCGGCATCAACATCCTGCGCCCGGAGATCGAGACGGACGCCGACGGTGTCATCACGTCCTTCGCGATCCGCCAGGAAGCCCCGGCCCTGCCCGCCGGCGCGAAGGGCGAACCGACCCTGCGCCCGCACCGCATCGCGGTCGGCCTGTACGACCTCGACGAGGGCAGCGGCAAGCTGGTGCGCCACGAGCGCGTCGAGCTGGACGTCGACGGCGAGCTGACCGCCGTGCCGCAGCTGGCCGGCGAACGCCGTCCGGCCGTGGTGCTGCTGAACGACGACGACCTGTCGTACGCCAAGGTCCGCCTGGACGAGCAGTCCCTGGCCTTCGTCACCGAGCACCTCGGTGACTTCGAGGCGTCCCTCCCCCGCGCGCTGTGCTGGGCGTCGGCGTGGGACATGACCCGGGACGCCGAGCTGCCGGCCCGCGCCTACCTGTCCCTGGTCCTGTCGGGCATCGGCAAGGAGTCCGACATCGGCCTCGTGCAGTCGCTGCACCGCCAGGTGAAGCTGGCGATCGAGCTGTACGCCGACCCCGCCGCCCGCGAGACCCTGCTGACCCGCTGGACGGACGCCACGCTGGCCCACCTGCGCGCGGCGGCGCCGGGCAGCGACCACCAGCTGGCGTGGGCGCGCGCGTTCGCCGCGACGGCCCGCACGCCGGAGCAGCTGGACCTGCTGGACGCCCTGCTGGAGGGCACCCAGACGATCGAGGGCCTGGCCGTCGACACGGAGCTGCGCTGGGCGTTCGTGCAGCGGCTGGCGGCGGTGGGCCGCTTCGACGAGGCGGAGATCGCCGGCGAGTACGAGCGGGACCGGACGGCCGCCGGTGAGCGGCACGCGGCCAGCGCCCGGGCCGCCCGTCCGACCGCGGAGGCCAAGGCGGAGGCGTGGGCGTCGGTCGTCGAGTCCGACAAGCTGCCGAACGCCGTCCAGGAGGCGGTCATCGGCGGTTTCGTCCAGACCGACCAGCGTGACCTGCTGGCCCCGTACACGGACGCGTTCTTCGCGGTGGTCAAGGAGATCTGGGAGACCCGCTCGCACGAGATCGCCCAGCAGATCGCGGTCGGCCTCTACCCGTCGGTCCAGGTCAGCGAGGAGACCCTGCGCAGGACGGACGAGTGGCTGGCCTCCGCGGAGCCCAACGCGGCCCTGCGGCGGCTGGTCTCCGAGTCCCGCGCGGGCGTGGAACGCGCCCTGAGGGCCCAGGCGGCGGACGCGGCGGCGGCGGCCGAGTAGCCGAGGTCCCGTCCCGTACGACGAGCGACGAGACGAACGGGGGCGTCCGGTGGCGAACCGGACGCCCCCGTTCGTCTCGTCGGGCGCCGGGGTACGGCGCGCCCCGCCCCTGACTCACCGGTGACCGGGAGGCCGGGAGGCCGGAAGGCCGGAAGGCCGGAAGGCCGGAAGGCCGGAAGGCCGGAAGGCCGGAAGGCCGGAAGGCCGGAAGGCCGGAAGGCCGGAAGGCCGG
>NZ_JBSFTY010000034.1:0-31893 GCF_053591515.1 Streptomyces sp. NPDC003011 | reverse complement strand
AGGCCGGAAGGCCGGAAGGCCGGAAGGCCGGAAGGCCGGAAGGCCGGAAGGCCGGAAGGCCGGAAGGCCGGAAGGCCGGAAGGCCGGAAGGCCGGGCACTACCGCTGCACGGCCACGGCCACGGCCGTCCCGTCCGGCACGTCCTTCCCCGCGCCCTTCCCGGCAGCCGCGTGCTTCCCGGCATCCACGGCGTTCCCTGCCCCGTCCTTCCCGGCATCCCTCCCGGTGGAACCGGCCGTGCGCGCGGGTGCCGCGGCGCCCGGCCGGAGCTGCCCGGCGACCGTCGCCGCGAACGCCAGTGCCATGCCCGTCAGCTGCACCGGGGTCAGCGCCTGGCCGAGCGCCGCCCAGCCGACCAGCGCCGCGGTCAGCGGCGACAGCGGGCCGAGGAAGGTGACCTGGGTGGCGGTGAGCCGGCCGATGCCCCGGAACCAGAGCCAGTAGGCGATCGCCGTGTTCGCGAGCGCCAGGTAGAGGTAGCCGCCGACCGCCCTGCCGTCCAGCGCGGGCGGCGCGCCCTCGGCCAAAAAGGCGACGGGGGCGATGAGCAGGCCGCCGGCCGTCAGCTGCCAGGCGGTGAGGGCGAGCGGGCCCACTCCGTCCGGGCGGCCCCACCGCTTGGTCAGGACGGTGCCGGCGGACATCGAGGCGGTCGAGGCGAGGGCCGCCAGCACGCCCACCGTGTCGAGCGCCCCGGCCGCCTTCAGCACGACCAGACTCACCCCGGACGCGGCCACGATCCCGGTCAGCACACTCCGTACCGTCGGCCGCTGCCCCAGCAGCAGCGCCGACAGGCCCACGACGAAGAGCGGGCCGACCGAGCCGACGACCGCCGCCATCCCGCCCGGCATCCGGTACGCCGACAGGAACAGCAGCGGGAAGAACGCCCCGATGTTCAGCGCGCCGAGCACCGCCGCCTTCCCCCACCAGGCACCCCGCGGCAGCACCCGGGCGAGGGCCAGCAGGACCAGTCCGGCGGGCAGGGCGCGCAGGAGGCCCGTGAACAGGGGACGGTCGGCCGGGAGGAACTCGGTGGTGACGGCGTACGTGGTGCCCCAGGAGACGGGGGCGAGGGCGGTGAGCAGGACGATCGCGGGCCGCTTCATGCGGGCACCCTTCGAAAGGCAGCTTGGCGGTAATTAGCTTAGCGCTAAGCAACTTGCAGTCAAGCTACTTTCTTGCGGGTGACCGGAACCGCGACGGATACTCGACGCATGACTGCACAGCGCGCCCCGCGCAGGGACCCCGTGGACGCGATCATCGAGCAGTGGGCCGAGGTGCGGCCCGACCTCGACACCGCCGCCATGGAGGTCTTCGGCCGGATCTACCGGCTCTCGCGCGCGATGGGCGACCGCATGGAGAAGGCGTACGCGGCTCTCGGCATCGGGCGCGGCGAGTTCGACGTCCTGGCCACCCTGCGCCGTTCCGGCGAGCCGTACACCCTCTCGCCCCGCCAGCTGTCGGCCACGCTCATGCTCACCACCGGCGGGATGACCGGCCGCCTCGACAAGCTGGAGCGGGCCGGACTGCTGCGCCGCTCCCCCGACCCGCACGACCGCCGGGGCCTGCGGGTCACGCTGACCGGCAAGGGACTCGACCTGGTCGACCGCGCGGTCGGCGCGGGCCTCGCCGTCCAGACGGAGGCCCTGTCCGCCCTGGACGCCGAACAGGCCGGCCACCTGGCCGGCCTGCTGCGGGAACTGCTGCTGTCGACGGAGACGCCGGAGCGGTAGCCCGCCTCACCCGGCACGGCACCGCGCCTCCCGTCGGCGCCGACGACGGACACGGCACGCGGCGGCCCGGTCTCCCCGCCGGGGCGGCCGGCCTCGACGGTGACGCCGTCCGCGTCCTGGGCCGGCCCGGGGCCTGCCGGCCTCGTGCTGCGGGATGACGGAGCCGGTCCCGCGTGACGCCCATGGCCCGCACGCCGTGGCCGAGGCCGCGGGCGTCGCACTGCCCGGTGCGGGCATGCGGGCATGCGGGCGTGCGGGCATGCGGGCGTGCGGGACGAAGCCGCGGGAGAGGGCGCTGATCTCGTGTCACGCATCTCGTGTCACGCACGGCGGGAAGGGCCCGGCTCGCGGCCGTGACATGCCGAGGGCGCCGGTCTCGCCCCGTGCGGCGGGTGCGGGCACGGGAGCGGGAGGCGGCGCCCTGGTGAGGGCGGGGATCCGCCCGGGTCAGGCCTTCGCGTCGGCCTGGGGCTTGGTCCTGATGTTGCGGGTGGTCACCCGGTGTGACTCGTGCGACTTGTCGAGGACCATCACCAGGCCCGCGATGACCGCGAACAGCACGATGGGGGCCACGACGAACAGGCCCAGCGTCTCGATGACGCTCAGGCCCGTGCCGGGGTCGTCACCGTCGTCGCGGGTCAGCGCGGAGGCGGGGGACGACATGAGCAGCATCATCAGCGTCGTACCGGCGGCCAGGGCGCCGGCGCGCAGGGCGTTCTTCTTGTCCACGGTGCCAAAGTATCCAACGGGGATCGGGGACGCGCGTCCGGGGTGCCGTATGAGGGGCGCGACGCCCGGCCGGGCGTCTTCTCACCCCGGACCGGGCGACCCGGCGTCACCGGCCCGGACCACCTCCATCAGCGCGTGCAGCCTCGGTGACGCCGCGAGCTCCTCCAGGGTCACCGGCTTCCCCTGCGCGTCCGCGATCGGCAGGCGCCAGTTCGGATACTGGTCCCACGTGCCGGGGAGGTTCTGGGGGCGGCGGTCGCCGACGGTGTCGGGGAGCCAGACGCCGAGCATGCGGGCCGGGGTGCGGAGCAGGAAGCGGTGGACGGCCTGGATCTCCGCCTCCTCCGAGGACGGGTCGGTGCCGCCGCCGCTGCCCTGGAGAAGGCCGAGCCGGGCGAGCAGGTCCAGCCACTCCGCGGCGTCCGCCGCCGCCTCGGCCCGCTCCTCCTCCAGGGGCCGGGTCAACAGGCCCAGTCTGTCGCGGAGTTCGACGTGGTCGCCGGTGAGGCGGGACGCGGTGGGCGGCAGGTCGTGGGTGGTGGCGGTGGCCAGGCAGTCGGCCCGCCAACGGTCGGGGGGCAGCGGGCGGCCGTCGCCCTCCCAGTCCCGTTCGAACCACAGGACCGACGTGCCGAGCACACCCCGCTCGCGCAGCGCCTCGCGCACACCCGGCTCCACGGTGCCCAGGTCCTCGCCGATCACCACCGCCCCGGCCCGCGAGGCCTCCAGCACGAGGACCGCGAGCATGGCCTCGGCGTCGTAGTGGACGTACGTGCCGTCCGTGGGTGCCTCGCCCAGCGGGACCCACCACAGGCGGAACAGGCCCATGACGTGGTCGATGCGCAGGGCGCCGGCGTAGCGGAACAGCGCTCTGAGCAAGGCGCGGAAGGGCGCGTAGCCGGACTCGGCCAGGCGGTCCGGGCGCCAGGGCGGCAGGCCCCAGTCCTGGCCGCGCGCGTTGAACGCGTCCGGCGGGGCGCCGACCGACATGCCCGCCGCGAAGTGCTCCTGCTGCGCCCAGGCGTCTGCGCCACCGGGGTGCACGCCCACCGCCAGGTCGTGGACGATCCCCACCGGCATGCCCGCCTCGCGCGCGGCGCGCTGGGCGGCGGTGAGCTGGGTGTCGGTGAGCCAGGCGAGCAGGGAGTGGAAGTCCACCCGGTCCATCAGCTCCCGGCGGGCCCGCGCGGTGTCGGCCGAACGCGGGTCGCGCAGGCCGGCCGGCCACCGGTGCCAGTCGGAGCCGTGCACCTCGGCGAGCGCGTACCAGGTGGCGTGGTCCTCCAGGGCCTCGCCCTGCTCGGCGAGGTAGTCGCAGTAGGCGGCGCGCCGGCCCGGCCCGAGCGGTACCTCCCGCACCAGCTCCAGTGCCTCCCGCTTCAGCTCCCACACGGCGTCCCGGTCGATCAGCGCGCCCTTCTCCAGCACCGACGCGCGCAGCCGCTCCGCCCGCTCCGCCAGGGCCCGCTCTCCCGCGCGGTCGGCCACCTGCGCGTACTCGGGGATGTCCGCCACCCGCAGGTGGACGGGGTCGGGGAAGCGGCGTGAGGAGGGCCGGTAGGGGGAGGGGTCCGTGGGGGTGCCGAGCACGGCCGCGTGCAACGGGTTGACCTGCACGAATCCGGCGCCGAGCGCGCGGCCCGCCCAGGAGGCCAGTTCGGCGAGGTCACCGAGGTCGCCCATGCCCCAGGAGTGCCGGGAGAGCAGGGAGTAGAGCTGGACGAGCAGTCCGTACGAGCGTCCGGGGGGCGCGGGCAGCCGGGCCGGGGCGACGACCAGGTGGGCCTCGGCGGTGCGGCCGTCGGGGGCGGCGGCGGTCAGCCGGTGGAGTCCGGGCGGGAGGTCGTCGGCGGCGGCGCGGGTCTCGCCCTGCTCGGTGGTGACGCGCAGCCGGGTGCCGGCCGGGAGGGCGTCGAGGGCGGCGCACGGACCGCCGCTCCAGCGGACGACCGTGGGCGGCAGCAGCCGTTCACGCAGCTCCCGTTCGCGGGCGGTGAGCGCGGCGCGGACCGCCTCGGGGGTGTCCACGGTGACGCCCAGGGCGGTCAGGGCGCGGGTGACGGCCGTGGCCGAGGCCGCGACCGTGCGGTCCGGGGAAGGGCTGTAGGAGGTGGCCACGCCGTGCAGCTCGGCGAGCCTGGACAGGTCCTGGGAGGGCGGCTCGGCCGGCCGGGGCGCGGTCATCTACGGCTCCGCGTGGGTATCGGACTCGCTGGTCAGGGGAGCGGCGTCGGCGAGCGGCGGCTCGCTGGTGAGGGGCTCGGCGTCGGGCAGGGGCGGTTCGCTGGTGAGCGGGGCCTGCCCGAAGGCGCCCTCCGCGCTGAACACGCACAGGTGGAGATCGGACCCGGCGGGCGGCTCCGCCACGGACAGGGCGGACCCGTCCGCCCCGGGTTTGGAGAGGGCCGAGAGCAGAAGGTGCGCCGATGCGGCCACGGGTGCCTCCTTGTCGAGTACGACGAGTGGATACCGCAGCCCTACCCAGTGGTCGCGGCGGCAGACGTACCCGAAGGAACAACGTGCCTCTCGTCACATTCCGTTCCGTCGCGGTCCTTCCAGACTGGGGCAAACCCCGCACGAAGGCCAGTCTCGGCGGCCGGGGACCAGGGTGGCCGGGCCTTTGCGCCCGGGTGGGCGGCACGGCGGGTGAACCGGGCGCTGCGAGGTCGCCGATAGACGGGGTGTGAGACTGTCTCGCCCCATGGGGGGCCACCGCGAGAAGGACGCCCGGGACGCAGGGGACGCGGGGGATTCGGACGCGACGCTCCTGCGGGCGGTCGCGGCCGGGGACCCGGCGGCGATGGCCGCGCTGTACGACCGGCACGCGGGGTGGCTGCACGCGCGGCTGGCCCGGCGCTGCGCCGACCCGGAGGTCGTGCGCGAGGTCCTCCAGGACACCTTCGTGACCGTGTGGCGGTCGGCGGCCGGCCATCGCGGCGAGGAGGCCGGCGGCTGGCTGTGGACGATCGCGGCGCGCCGTCTGGTGGACGCCCGCCGGGTGCACGAACGGGCCGCGCGCGCGGCGGCGCCCCTGGAGCCGGCGGACCGCGGGTACGCGCCCGCGGCGACCGCTCCGTCCGCGGAGGACCGGGTGCTGGCGGCGCTGGAGTACGGCGACGTGGGCACCGCCCTCGACCGGATCTCGCCGGAGCTGCGCGAGGTGCTGCGCGCGACGGTCGTCGACGGGCTGACCACCCGCGAGACCGCCCGGCTGCTCGGCATCCCGGAGGGGACCGTCAAGTCCCGGGCGATGCGCGCCCGCGCCGAACTGCGCGCGGCGCTCGCCCAGTTGAACCCGTCACCGCTGGGAGGCCCGGCATGACCGGCTGGCACGCGTCCGACGACCTCGTCACCCGCTACGGCGACGGCTCACTGCCGGAGCCGGACGCCTGGTCCCTGGAGAAGCATCTGGAGAGCTGCGTCCGGTGCGCGACCCGCGTGTCCCACGCGGTCCGCGGAACGGCGGCGGGGGTGGCCCTGGCGGAGGTACGGGAGGCGGTCCTGAGGGCCGCTCCGGCAGCCTCACCGGCTCCGGCGGCCAAGGCGGCCCCGACGGCACTGCCCGCTCCCGCTCCTCCCGTGCCCCGCACCCCGGCCGGCACCCCGTGGCGGGCCCGCCTCCCGCGGCCCCTCACCCTTCCTTCCCCCGGCCCCCGCCTCGCCCATGTCCTGTGGTCCGCCGGGCCCGCCGTGCGCGGGGCCTGGCTGCCCGCCGTGCTGCTCGTGGCCTTCGGCGCGGTCGCCCTCGCGTACGGGGCCGACGTCACCGGCGTACGGCCCCTGCTGCTGGCCGTCGCCCCCGTCGTACCGGTCGCCGGGGTCGCGCTGTCCTACGGGGTGCACGCCGATCCGCTGCACGAGATCACCGCGGCCACCCCGTCGGCCGGGCTGCGGCTGGTGCTGACGCGGACGGCCGCCGTGCTCGCGGTGAGCCTGCCGCTGCTGACCCTCGCCGGGCTGCTGGTGCCGTCCTCGGGGGCGCCGGGTGCCGCCGCCTGGCTGCTGCCGGGGCTCGCGCTCACGCTGGTGTCACTGGCGCTGGCCGGTTACGTCGGCCGGCCGGCGGCGACGGCCGTGACCGCCGGCGGCTGGCTGTGCGCCGTACTCGCGCCGGCGCTCGTCGCGCCGGGCGGCCGGCTCACGGCCCGCCTGGCCGAGCAGCTCGCGTACTGCCTCGACGGCGCCCCGGCGCAGGGCGCCTGGGCGGCGGCGGCCGTCCTGTCCGCCGTCCTGCTGGCCGCCCGCCGGCCCGTCTACGACCACCTGGGGCGGCGTTGACCCCGGCCGGAGACGGATCCCGCCCCCATCGCGCCCAACCTGCCCCGCATCCCACGTCTGGAGAACCGTTGAGCACGATACGAGTGACCGGGCTGCACGTCCGGCACCGCGAGACCGTCGCCCTCGACTCGGTGGACCTCGACTTCGGCCCCGGTGTGCACGGCCTGCTCGGGCCGAACGGCGCCGGGAAGACCTCCCTGATCCGGGTCCTGGCCACGGTCGCCGCGCCGGCCGGCGGAGCGGTGGAGCTGCTCGGGGCCGACGTCCGCGACCACCGCGAGCGGGCCTCGGTGCGGCGGCGGCTGGGCTATCTGCCGCAGGAGTTCGGCTACTACCCGGGCTTCACCGTGCGGGAGTTCGTCGCCTACGTGGCCTGGCTGAAGGAGATGCCCGCCGCCGGGACCCCGGCCGCCGTCGAACGGGCCGTGGCCCGGGTCGGTCTCGCCGACCGGATCGACGCCAAGGTGAAGACGCTGTCCGGCGGCATGGTCCGCCGCGTCGGCATCGCGCAGGCCATCGTCAACGACCCCGACGTACTGCTGCTCGACGAGCCGACCGCCGGCCTCGACCCGGAGCAGCGCGTGGAGTTCCGGGCGCTGCTGCGCGAACTGGGCGGCTCGTCGACCGTCATCGTCTCCACGCACCTGGTGGAGGACGTGACGGCGGCCTGCACCGAGGTCACCCTCGTCGAGGCGGGCCGGGTCGCCTACCGCGGCACGCCCGAGTCGCTCTGCGGGCTCGGCGAGGCGGCCGACGGCGTGGGCGACAACCCGATCGAGCGCGGCTACACCGCCGCCCTGCGCGCCCACCGCGCGAGCGGCGCATCCGCCCCGGCGCTCGGAGGGACGGCGCGATGACCCTGGTGACGGAGAACGGACGACAGACCTCGACGCGTCCCGCGGGTCCCCGGCGCCCCCGCCACCCGCTGCGCGCGGAACTCGTCCGCGGCTTCGGGCCGTGGGCGGGGGGTGCCGTCCTGCTGACGCTCATGGTCGCTCTGGGCGCCAACTCGGAGCACTGGCAGGGCGGCTGGGCCGAGACCCGCGACCAGCTTCACACAGCCGCCGGGATACTCGGTGTCCCGCTGGCACTGGCCGCGGGCTGCTGGCAGGGCGGACGTGAACGCAGACGCCGTACCGAGGAACTGCTCGCCACGGCCGTGCGCGGCTCGCTCGTCCGGTTGCTGGCCTCGGCGCTGCCGCTGGCGCTCTGCGTGGTCGCCGGGTACGCGGCCGCGGCCGTCCTCGCGCTGCTCGCGACCTGGTACTGCGCCACGGGCGACAGTCCGTACCTGATCTCGCCGGTCACGGACGCGCTCGTCCTGGCGTCGGCCGCCGTGGCGGGTCAGGTCGTGGGCCGGCTGGTGCCCTGGCGGCTGAGCGCACCGCTGCTGGCGGTGAGCGCGTACGTCGGCATCGGCATGCTCTCGTACGGCAGCGGCAACAACTCCTTCGCCCCTCTTTCACCCGTCCTCGACGGCATGACCGACTCGGTCCCGGTGTGGTGGCAGCCGGTGGCGATGGTGGGGTGGACGGGAGGTCTCGCGGCCGCCGCGGTCCTCGCCTGCGCCGCCCGCCGCCGGGCGTCCGCGGTGCTGCCGCTGGCCGCCGCGACCGCCGCGGCCACGCTGCTGGTGCAGACCGGGGACGGCCTGTGGCACACCAGCCCGGTCGCCCGCCGTCAGGTGTGCGACACCTCCACCACCCCGCAGATCTGTGTGAACGCCCGTTACGAGAAGGTGCTGCCGCAGGTCACGGACGCCTTGGCCGGCCTCACCGGCCGCCTGGAGGGCGTACGGAACCTGCCCGTCCGGTTCGAGGACCTGCCGGGTCGTCCGGCGCGGGACGAAGTCGGGTTGCCGATGCTCACGCCGATCGGCCGGAGCCTCGTACGGGGTGAGCTCGCCGATCCGCGGCGGTACGCGTGGGCGGCCGGGATGATGCTGTACGGCCGGAGCTACTGTGCCGATCCCGACCCGCGGTGGGGCCCGGTCGACAGCGCTGTGGAGCACTATCTGGCGCCCAGCCCGATGGAGAAGTCCTTCGACGAGCTGGACGCCGAGGGCGGCGAGGCCGAACGCGCCCGGCTCAAGGCCCGGATCGCCGCCCGCGCCCGCCTGGAGGCGATGGGCGAGGAGGAACGCCGCGCCTGGCTGTCGGCGTACTTCAGGACCACGGACGCATGCGACGGGAGTGAGGTACCGGCGCTGTGAACGGCCACTTCCAGCTCTACGCCCGCGCGCGCTCCGGCACCGCGCTCGACGGTCCGCTCCTGTACGCCCGCTCGCGTACCGTCCCGTCCGCGCTGGCCGTGCTCCTCGCCACCGCCGCCCTCGCCGTATGGGGTGCGGACGGCCTGGACGCCTACGTGGATCCGGATCGACGGGTGCCGGTCGTGGCGCTGGCCCCGCTGTCCGGCGCCGCGGTGATCGGGGCGAGCCTGCACACCGCGTCCGACGAACTGGACCGTACGGCGGTACGCCCCTGGTGGCGGCTTCGCCTGGTCCATCTCCTGGCCCTGACCGCGCTCACCGCGGCCCTGCTGTCCGTGGCGGTGCTCGGGCACACGTCCGTGTTCGGTCCGCCCGCCATGATCCGCAACACGCTCGGCAGTACGGGCTTGACCGCGGCCGCGGCGGCCCTCCTCGGCGCCCGGCTGAGCTGGCTGCCGGCCTTCGCCTACGTCAGCGCGGTCTATGTGGGGTCGGCCGGCCGGCCCGGACGCGCGAGCACGGTGTGGGCGTGGCCGGTGCAGCCGGGCGGCGGCACGGGCGCCTGGGCCGCGGCGCTGGCCGTGTTCGTGGCGGGTGGCGCCCTGTACGCCGTGCGCGGGGCGCGGGCGGAGGGGCCGCGCGGCTGAGCCGCCGGGCGCACGCACGGCGAGGGGCCCCGCGCCACGGACGGCGTGGGGCCCGTGAGGCCACCGGACAGGTCACCGGGTATGCAAAAGCCCGGATCGTCGTCAGGCAGAGATGCCGTCGATCCGGGCCAGGGCGTCGTCCGCGCCGTACGGCTGCAAGTACGGCAGCCAGCGCGGATCCCTATGGCCGGTCCCGATGATGCGCCAGGCCAGGCCGGTGGGCGGGGCGGGTTTGTGACGCAGCCGCCAGCCGATCTCGACGAGATGGCGGTCGGCCTTGACGTGGTTGCAGCGACGGCAGGACGCGACGACG
Organism: Streptomyces sp. NPDC003011; assembly: GCF_053591515.1. Classification (NCBI taxonomy): domain Bacteria; kingdom Bacillati; phylum Actinomycetota; class Actinomycetes; order Kitasatosporales; family Streptomycetaceae; genus Streptomyces; species Streptomyces sp. NPDC003011. The sequence continues at coordinate 21,981 of NZ_JBSFTY010000034.1, read as the reverse complement.
TTGTCCCAGACGTGCTTGCCCCCGCGACTGCGCGGGATGACGTGGTCGACGCTGGTTGCGACGCCACCGCAGTACATGCACCGGCCCCCGTCACGGGCGAACAGCGCCCGCCGGGTGAGGGGAACGGGCCCCCGGTAGGGAACCCGCACGAATCGCTTGAGCCGGACCACGCTGGGTGCGGGGACAGTGACGGTCGCGCTGTGCATGAAGGCGCCGGACTCCTCAAGGCACACGGCCTTGTTCTCCAGGACGAGGATGAGCGCGCGGCGGAGCGGTACGACGCCGAGCGGCTCGTACGACGCGTTCAGGACCAGGACATGCGGCACGGATGGCCTCCTTGGACGCCGGCGGCGCGTGGCTCGCGCCGGGACGATTTCGTAGTCAGTCTCTCCTCATGCCTGGCGCGAGCGCCACCATGTGCCCGTAACGGGCTGGGAGTGTTTTCGACCACATCTGGTTCCTCCCCAGGATCACCAGTGGTTCATCCCTCCTGTTCATCCCCAGGTGGGAGCGTTCCCTCCCTCGAACATCGCGACGATCCACACACGATGCCCCGATAGTGTGGTGAACCTGCCCCACCGGTGACCTTTTCGTGACCTTGAACCACGGACGGATGACCTTGACCGCTGCCGGAGGGGCGGACCGCTGCACTGGAGGTTCCTGCCGTGTCCTTGTCCGCCGTCCTACTGGCCGCCGGTGCGTCGCCGTCGCCGTCGCCCACCGAGACGCCGACGGCTCCGGCCGTGCCATCGCTCGAGGACGCCCAGGAGAGCGCGACCAACGCCGCCAGCTGGATCGAGCAGAACTGGTCCACGTGGCTCGCGATCGGCCTGCGGGTCCTGCTGCTGCTGGTGATCGCCGCGGTGCTGAGAGTCGTGGTGCGGCGGGCGATCACCAAGCTGATCGACCGGATGAACCGCTCGGTCGGGTCGGTGGACGGCGCCGGGCTCGGCGGTCTGCTGGTGAACGTGGAGCGCCGCCGTCAGCGCTCGCAGGCGATCGGCTCGGTGCTGCGCTCGGTGGCGAGCTTCCTGATCCTGGGCACCGCCGCCCTGATGATCCTCGGCACCTTCCAGATCAACCTCGCCCCGCTGCTCGCCTCGGCCGGTGTCGCGGGCGTGGCGATCGGTTTCGGCGCGCGGAACCTGGTGACGGACTTCCTCTCCGGCGTCTTCATGATCCTGGAGGACCAGTACGGCGTCGGCGACATGATCGACGCGGGCGTGGCCTCCGGCGAGGTGATCGAGGTCGGCCTGCGCGTGACCAAGCTGCGCGGTGACAACGGCGAGATCTGGTACGTCCGCAACGGCGAGGTCAAGCGCATCGGCAACCTCTCCCAGGGCTGGGCGACGGCCGGCGTGGACGTGACCGTCCGCTCGGACGAGGACCTGGAGAAGGTACGGCGGACCCTGAGCGAGGTCGGCGAGAGGATGAGCCGGGAGGAGCCCTGGAACGAGCTCCTGTGGGGGCCCATCGAGGTCCTCGGCCTGGAGAGCGTGCTGCTGGACTCGATGGTCGTCCGCGTCACGGCGAAGACGATGCCCGGCAAGGCCCTCACCGTCGAACGTGAGCTGCGCTGGCGCATCAAGCGGGCCTTCGACGCCGCCGACATCCCGATCGTGGGCGGCCCGCCCGTCCTGACGCCCGAGGACCCCGACGCGGACCCGACCGCGGGCATGGCCCCCCCGTCGGCGTACGCCAACACCGGATCGCCGCAGTCACAGGCGGCCACGCCGCTCACGCCGCAGAGCCCGGCGAAGTAGCGGGCGAAGCGGCGCCCCCCGCCGGTCACGGGGACCTTCCCGGACGACGCCGGCCTGCGCCGCCGCTCCCGCGCCCACCGCCCCCGCAGGTGACGACTCCGTCGCCGCGGGGGCTCTTTCTTGACGCCCCCGGCCGGCCATCCCTACGACCCATCCACCAACAGGAAGCCTTCCTGACAATCATCGACGGATGGACTTAGCGGCTGGATCACTGGGAAGCTGGACGGCCGAGAGGCAGGTGTCGACCCCATGGCAGGAACCGTCGGTACGCCGGGCACCCCGAGCGTCCTGCGCGCCATGAACGACCGTGCCGCACTGGACCTGCTGCTGGAGCACGGGCCGCTGTCCCGCACCCGGATCGGCAAGCTCACCGGGCTCTCCAAGCCGACGGCCTCCCAGCTGCTGGCCCGCCTGGAGGCCTCGGGGCTGGTCCTGGCGACCGGCACCACCGAGGGCCGCCCGGGTCCGGGCGCCCAGCTGTACGAGGTCAACCCGGCCGCCGCCCACGCCGCCGGACTGGACGTCACCCCGGAGCGCGTCCTCGCCGCCGTCGCCGACGTCACCGGCCGCACGGTCGGCTCGTACGAGCTGCCCACCCCCGGCAGGCGCCCGGCGAAGCCCGTCGTACGGCAGGTCACCGACGCCCTCGACGGCGCGGTCAAGGCGGCGGGGCTGGTCCGCGACGACGTCCGCCGGCTCGTCATCGGCACCCCCGGCGCCTTCGACCCGGGCACCGGCCGCCTGCGGTACGCCTCCCACCTCCCCGGCTGGCACTCCCCCACCCTGCTCGGCGAACTGGCCGCGGCCCTGCCGATGCCGGTCGCGTACGAGAACGACGTCAACCTGGTCGCCGTGGCCGAGCAGCGGCTCGGCGCGGCCCGCGGGCACGGCGACTTCGTGCTGCTGTGGAACGAGGGAGGCCTCGGCGCCGCCCTGGTCCTCGGCGGGCGGCTGCACCGCGGCTGGACCGGCGGTGCCGGCGAGGTCGGTTTCCTGCCGGTGCCGGGCACTCCCCTGGTCCGCCAGGTGGCCCGGGCCAACAGCGGCGGCTACCAGGAGCTGGCCGGTTCCCAGGCGATCCCCCGGCTGGCCCGTGAACTCGGCGTCGAGGACATCCCCTCGGGCCCGTACCCCGAGGTCGCCGCCGCCCTCGTCACCCGCGCCGCCGAGGTCGACGACGCCCCGCACCGGCGCCTGCTCCAGACCTACGCGACGAACCTCGCCACCGGTCTGGCGTCACTCGTCTCCGTCCTCGACCCCGAACTCGTCGTCCTCAGCGGCGCCTCGCTCACCTGTGGCGGGGAGCCGCTGCGCGCCCTCGTCCAGGCCGAACTGGAGGAGCTGGCCGCCACCCGGCCCCGGCTCGTCCTCGGCGCCGTCCGTGAAGGCCCCGTGCTGCGCGGCGCGCTGGAGAGCGCGCTCGCGACCACCCGCGACGAGGTCTTCGACACCTCGCGCTGAACCGTCTCTCCGGTGCGGCGAGGCCCATCCGACGGCGGAGGCCGGGAGACCGGGAGACCGGAGGCCAGGGACCAGGGACCAGAAGCCAGGGAGCCCGAAAAGCCCGGAACTCCAGAGCACGGAACCCCGAAGCGAGGCCTCGAAAACCCCGTTCTCCGCGGGTCCGCACTCGCACGCGTACCCGGGGAACCGAACGGATTCCCCCAGCGTATTCATCAGCAAGGGGTGGTGAAGGGGGCGCGGTCAAGGCGCCGGGAGGCATCGCGCGCTGCGATCCGATCAAGATCCAGCCAAGGCCGGTGCGGATGTCGGTCCCGGCAGCGATACTTGCCGCGAAGGATGACCATGGGGGAGGTCAAACAGTGACACACCCGCCGAAGAGCAGCCCGGCGCCACCACCGGCACCAGGCGTACCCACCGTGCCGGCGATGCCACCGCAGCCGGGCCCGCCGAGCCCGCAGAGTCCGCCGGGCGCACCGGCCCGGTACACCCGGCCCGCGCCCCCGGGAAGCTCCGGCCGGCCAGTTCCCCCCGCGCCGCCGCAGGCCAGGCGCACCGCCTTCGCCGAGGGTCTCGACCGGCTGCGCGCCACCGCCACCACCGAACCCGGCCGGCTGCGCGTCATCGGTGCCCTCCTCGCGCTCCTCGTCGTCGCCTTCGGCTCCGTCACCGCCTGGCAGACGACGGAGCGGACGGCCGCCGCCGACGACGTCCTGAACCACAGCCAGCCGCTGAGCTCCGCCGCGGCCGACATCTACCGCTCGCTGGCCGACGCCAACACCACCGCCTCCAGCGGCTTCCTCGCCGGCGGCGAGGAGACGGCGGACACGCGTGAGCGCTACGAGCAGGACATCGACAACGCCGCCGAGGGCCTGGTCGAGGCCGCCGCCAACTCGGACCCCGACTCCCCGGCCGCGGCGACCGTGGCCCGGCTGAACCGGCTGCTGCCCGAGTACAAGGGCCTCGTCGAGCAGGCCCGGACGTACAACCGCCAGGGCTTCCCGGTCGGCGGCGCGTACCTGCGGTACGCCAACGAGAAGATGCAGGAGGAGATGCTCCCGGCGGCCGAGGATCTCTACAAGACGGAGAACCAGCGGCTGAGCGCCGACTACGCGGACGCCACGCCCTACCCCTGGGCCGCGATCGGCCTCGGCGTCCTCGCGCTCGCCGGTCTCGCCTGGGCCCAGCACCGCACCTACCGGCGCACGAACCGGGTGCTGAACCACGGCCTGGTCGCCGCCACCGCCGCCGCCACGGTGGTGCTGCTCTGGCTGGTCGTCGGCCACAGCGTCGCGCGCGCCGGCCTCGACGACTCCTACGACCACGGCGTCCGCTCGCTGAACGTGCTGCACGACGCCCGGATCGCCTCCCTGAAGGCCCGCGGCAACGAGAACCTGACGCTGGTGGCCCGCGGCGCCGAGACCAAGAAGGTGGGCACCGCGACCGTCGACGCCTACGACCACGACTTCACGACGGACATGGACACCCTCGGCAAGGGCCTCGCCGAGGCGGAGCGGCTCGCCGACGACGCCACCGGCGAGAAGCCGGTCACCGCGGCCGTCGGCAACATGACGGAGTGGAGGAAGCGCCACGCCGCCGCCCGCGCGGCGGACGAGAACGGCAACTACGCGGGGGCGCTGGCCAGGGTGATCGGCGCGAAGGGCGCGACCGGCGAGTGCTTCGACAGCGTCGACGCCAACCTGGAGAGCGCGCTCGACCACGAGACGGCGGAGTTCGAGCAGGCGGCCGGTGACGCTCTGGGCGCGATGACCGGGCTGCCGGTGGGCGCCGCCGTGCTCGCGGTCCTGGGCGCGGCCGGCGCGGTGCTGGGCATCGGTCGCAGGCTGTCGGAGTACCGGTGAAAGGGGGCGTGACGATGCAGGAACGACGACTGCGGGCCGGCCTGAGGGGCTGGGGCGGTGTGGGGGCGATGGCGGTCGTGTGCGCCCTCGCGCTGGCCTTCGCGCTGCTGCTGCCGCTGACCCAGCCGCACGGCGACGCGGGCACCGGCGGTCCGGGCCTCACCCGGGCCGTCCGGGCGAAGGCCGGGAAGGCGTGCACCACCCCGGCGATCGAGGCCGCCCCGGAGAAGCAGACCCTGTCCCCGTCCGGCGCGGACGGCGCGACCATCCAGGCGATCAAGAACCGTCCGCCGGAGAGGCGCAAGCTGATGGTGGGCGTCGACCAGAACAGCTACCGCTGGGGCTACCGCGACCCGAACAGCGGCGGCACCGGTGACCTGGAGGGCTTCGACATCGACCTGGTGCACCGGATAGCCGAGGACATCCTCGGCGACCCGGCCGCGGTCCAGTTCAAGGCCATCCCCACCGACCAGCGCATCCCGGCGATCCAGGACGGCCGCGTCGACATGGTCGTCCGCACGATGACGATCAACTGCGACCGGCTGGAGGACGTCGCCTTCTCCGCCCCCTACTTCAGGACCGGCCAGCAGGTCCTCGCCCCCAAGTCGTCGACGGTCAAGGGGTACGACGGTTCGCTCGCGAGGAAGAAGATCTGCACGGCGGCGGGCTCCACCGCCAACGCCCAGCTGACCGGCGACAAGGCGGCGGGCAAGCTCGTCCCCTCGGCCGACCTGAGGACCGAGGTCCCCAACCAGCTCGACTGCCTGGTGCGGCTCCAACTCGGCGAGGTCGACGCCGTGGTCACCGACGGCGCGCTCGCCGCGAGCCAGGCCGCGCAGGACCCGACGGTCGAGCTGAAGGGCGCCCCCTTCACCACCGAGTACTACGGCGTGGCGATGAAGAAGGACGCCGACGACCTGGTACGCCGGGTCAACCAGACCCTGGTGGAGTACCGCCAGGACAAGACCGCCGGCTGGCAGGCGTCCTACGACAGGTGGCTGTCGGCCACACTGGGCGAGGACTCCTCGACGTCCGAGCCGCCGACACCGGCGCAGTACCTGCGCGAGAGCTGACCCACACCGACGATCCACCGAGGGCACCGCACACACCGACCGACCGAACACAACGCAGCGAGAGGTGATCGATGGGCGTCACGGACCCCGCCGGGCCGGTGATGGACCGGGACGAGGTGGACCGTGCGCTGGCGCGGCTCGGCGCGGAGCACGAGGCGATCGAGACCTCACTCCTCGCCCTCCAGGACCACGCGGGCCGCAGACTCCTCGAAGGCGCCGAACTCACGGGCGTGACCGAGGAGCGCTGGACGGCCGCGGAGGCGTCGATCACCTTGCTGTGGGCGTACTTCGACGCGTACACGGACGCGTTGCGCTCCGCCCGCGAGATCCGCTCCCGGCGCCGCTGGTCCAGCCGCGAGGACCTGGCGGAGCTGACCGAACTGCTGCGCGGCGAGTCCGTCACGGTCGCCGGCTCCGCCACCGCGACGGCCAACGCGCCGACCCTGCACGGCGGTTCGAGCAAGCTCAGCGAACGCTTCTCGCTGAGCACGCTCGTGGACCGGATGAACGAGCTGTACGCGGGCTCGCTGGACATGGTGGTCGCCGCCGACGCGGTGTGGTCGGCGCTGCCCGCCCGGATCGATCTGCTGGCCGCGGAACTCCAGCGCACCCGCCGCCTCGCCCACTCGGCCGGCGTGCGTCCGGGCGAGCACCCGGCCGGTGACGACCTGGAGCGCATCACGCGCACGCTGACGCGGCTGCGCGAGCAGGTGGTGTCCGACCCGCTGGCGTTCTGGGTGCCCACGCCCGGCAGTTCGGCCCCGGGCGGCGGCAAGCCGGACACCACCGTCTACGACCGCCAGGCGCGCGCCCTGGAGGACGTGCGCCGGGAGATCGACGCGGTGCTCACCGTCCGGCAGGACGCCGAGGCCCGGCTGGTGAAGCTGCGGGACGTGCTCTCCCGCGCGGACCGCACGCTCGCCGAGGCCCGCCTCGCGCGCGGGGAGGTCCTGGCGAAGATCGCCTCGACGGAGGTGCCGGTGGTCAGCGGCCCGCCGACCGCGCTGCAGGAGCAGCTGGCGACGGCCGCCGAGTACCGCAGACACGCCCAGTGGCACCGCCTCTCCCCGCTCCTGGACTCCCTGGAGCGGAAGGCGGAGGACGAACTGCTGCGCGCCCGCGAGTCGTTGACCGCGGTCACCGCGCCCCTGGCGGTCCGCGCGGAACTGCGCGGCCGCCTCGACGCGTACAAGGCGAAGGTCTCCCGGCACGGCCTCGCCGAGGACCCGCTGCTGGTGGAGCGGTACGACGCGGCGCGCCGCATGCTGTGGAGCGCGCCCTGTGACCTGCGCGTCGCCGAACAGGCCGTCCTGCGCTACCAGCGGGCGGTCGCCGAACTGCTCGGCGCCCCGCGGGTGCCCGGCGAGCAGGGCGGGCCCGAGGATCGTAGGGGGGAGTCGTCGAGATGAGTCAGGCGGAGCGGAGCCCGGCGCAGCGGACCTGTCAGCGGCCCGGCTGCGGCGGGGCGTACGAGGACGTGGGCGGCGGTCAGCTGTACTGCGACACCTGTGGTCTCGCCCCGGTCGTCTCGGCGTCCGGCATGGTCGGCTCCCCGCCGACCGGGATCACCGGCGGCCGCGGCTCCCGGAGTTCGTCCGGCAGCGTCTCCCGTGCCAGCGCCCGCAGTTCGCGCACGTCGTCGCAGTCGTCGAAGTCGCGGCGCTCGGTGTCGGGGCGGCTGTCGCGGTCCGTGTCGGGCACGTCCACGGGCCGCTCGGTGTCGGTGCGCAGCTCCGGCGCGAGCACGGGCTCGTCCAGCCGAGGGCGGCTCGGCGCGGGCCTGGTCGAGGTGCCGGGCGTGCCGCGGCCCGACCCGCGCGCGATGGTGCTGGACAACCCCGAGGTGCCCGAGCGCAAGCGGTTCTGCTCGCGGTCCGACTGCGGGGCGCCGGTGGGGCGGGCGCGCGGTGACCGGCCCGGGCGCACGGAGGGGTTCTGCACCAAGTGCGGTCACCCGTACTCCTTCGTCCCGAAGCTGAAGGCCGGTGACGTGGTGCACGGCCAGTACGAGGTCGTGGGCTGCCTGGCGCACGGCGGCCTCGGCTGGGTCTACCTCGCGGTGGACCGCGCGGTGTCCGACCGGTGGGTGGTGCTCAAGGGCCTGCTCGACACCGGTGACCAGGACGCGATGGCGGCGGCGATCTCCGAGCGGCGCTTCCTCGCGGAGATCGAGCACGCCAACATCGTGCGGATCTACAACTTCGTCGAGCACCTCGACCAGCGGACGGGTTCGCTGGACGGGTACATCGTCATGGAGTACGTCGGCGGCAAGTCGCTGAAGGAGATCGCGAACGACCGCCGTACGCCGCAGGGCAAGCGCGATCCGCTGCCGGTGGAGCAGGCCTGCGCCTACGGCATCGAGGCCCTGGAGGCGCTCGGCCATCTGCACAGCCGCAACCTGCTGTACTGCGACTTCAAGGTCGACAACGCGATCCAGACCGAGGACCAGCTCAAGCTGATCGACATGGGCGCGGTGCGCAGGATGGACGACGACGAGTCGGCCATCTACGGCACGGTGGGCTACCAGGCTCCGGAGGTCGCGGAGGTCGGGCCCTCGGTGGCGAGCGACCTCTACACGGTCGCCCGCACCCTCGCCGTCCTGGCCTTCGACTTCCAGGGCTACACCAACGTCTTCGCGGACTCCCTGCCCGACCCCGACACCATCGAGGTCTTCCGTCAGTACGAGTCCTTCTACCGGCTGCTGGTCCGCGCCACCGACCCCGATCCGGCCCGCCGGTTCGCCTCCGCGCAGGAGATGTCGGAACAGCTGACCGGCGTGCTGCGGGAGGTCGTCTCCCTCCAGACCGGGCGGGCCCGGCCGGCCCTGTCGCCTCTGTTCGGCCCCGAAGTCCGCGTCACGGACACGGTGTTGTTCCCGAAGCTGGACGGTGAGGTGTCCCGGCTGGGGGCGCGGGCCGTGCGTACCCGGCGGTCCTCCGCGGGTGCCGCCGGCACCGGGGCTCCGGTGAGCGGCCCCGGCGGCACGGTGACCCTCGTCAAGCCCGTCGACTCCCCCGCCGCGGCCCTCGCGCTGCCCGTCCCGCACGTCGACGCGGCCGATCCGAACGCCGGGTTCCTGGCCGGGCTGATGACGACCGCGCCGGCCGAGCTGCTCGGGGCGCTCGCCGCCGCTCCGGCGCCGTCGACCGAGACCCGGCTGCGCCAGGTGCGGGCCTGGCTGGAGAACGGCGACACGCACACCGCGCACGAGGCGCTGCTGCGGCTGGAGGAGGAACGGCCGGACGACTGGCGGGTGGTCTGGTACCGGGGCGTGGCCGCCCTGGTGACCGGCGACCAGGAGGCCGCCGCCCTCGCCTTCGACGCGATCTACGACGCCTTCCCCGGCGAGATGGCGCCCAAGCTGGCCCTCGGCCTGTGCGCGGAGGTGCTCGGCCAGCTGGACAACGCCGCCGAGTACTACCGGCTGGTCTGGGCGACCGACCCGAGCTATGTGAGCGCCGCGTTCGGTCTGGCCCGCGTGCAGCTGGCGGCCGGGGACCGGCGCAGCGCCGTGCACACCCTGGAGTCGGTGCCGGAGTCGTCCATCCACTACACCGCCGCTCGGGTGGCGGCGGTACGGGCCCGGCTCCGGCAACGCACCGCGGTCGCTTCCGACGTACCCTTCCTGGACGATCTGACCGCCGCCGCCGGTCAGGTCGAGGCCCTGGAGGCGTACGGTCTGGATCCGGCGCGGCGTGAGCAGTTGTCGGCGGAAGTCCTCGGCTGCGCGCTGGACTGGATACTCTCCGGGGGCCAGGGTTCCGTCCCTCCCCCTGCCGCCGGGGGACGGCTGCTGCTCGGCAGTGGCCTGGACGAGCGGGGCCTGCGCTTCGGCCTGGAGCGTTCGTACCGCACGCTGGCCCGGCTGGCGTCGGGCGGCGAGGAGAGAATCGACCTGGTGGAACGTGCCAATCGTTACCGCCCCCGGACATGGGTGTAGTTGATGTCGCAGATGCCCCAGCTGTCCGCCTGCCCGAGCTGCGAGGAACCGCTCGAGTCGGGTGACCGTTTCTGCGGTGCGTGCGGATACGACCTGTCCGCCGTGCCCGCACGGCCGGACGACAACCCGACCATCGCCATGAACGGCGGCGCGCCGCCCCCGCCGGGCGGTGTCCCCGTACCGGCCGTACCGGCCGCACCGGCCCCTTCGGCGCCCGCGCCGACGGGCGTGCCGGGCACCGGCCCGGACGGCCACGGCACGCCGCCGATGCCGGACCGGCCGCCCCTGCCGGGCTCGCCGGGCTCCCCGGCCCCCCCGGCCTCCGGCGTGCGCTTCGACCGTCCGCCGGAGCCCGACGAGTACCCGCTCCAGGCGCCGGACCCGCGCGCGGTGCCCGGCCTCCCGACGCCGCCCGAGGGTGTCCAGGTGTGCGTGGCCTGCCGGGCGGGCCGGGTCGACCACGACGGCTACTGCGAGAACTGCGGGCACGCCCAGCCGCGCGAGCGCGACCACATGGAGCAGGAGGCCGGCCCGGCCGCCGCCGTCAGCGACCGCGGGCTGCGCCACCACCGCAACGAGGACGCGTTCGCCCTCGGGTGCGCCACGCTGCCCGACGGCTCCCCCGCGGTCCTGGCGGTCGTCTGCGACGGGGTGTCCTCCGCGACCCGTCCCGACGACGCCTCCCTGGCCGCGTCCCGGGCGGCGAGCGAGACCCTGCTGGCCGCCCTGCCGCTGGGCACGCACCCGCAGCAGGCCATGCACGACGCGATCGTCGCCGCCTCCCGCGCGGTCAACTCCCTGGCCGCCGAGCCCGCCACGGCCCGCGAGCACGCCCCGCACCAGAACGCCCCCGCGTGCACCTTCGTCGGCGCGGTGGTGACGTCCGGCCTGCTGGTCGTCGGCTGGGTCGGCGACAGCCGCGCCTACTGGGTCCCGGTGGACCGCGGCGCTCCCCCGGCCCGGCTCACCGAGGACGACTCGTGGGCCGCGCAGATGGTCGCCGCGGGCCTGATGAACGAGGCGGAGGCGTACGCCGACGAGCGCGCCCACGCGATCACCGGCTGGCTCGGCGCGGACGCCTACGAACTGGAGCCGCACACCGCCTCGTTCAAGCCGGACCGGCCCGGTGTCGTGGTGGTGTGCACGGACGGCCTGTGGAACTACGCGGAGGCGGCCGGGGACATGGCCGAGGTGGTGCCGCTGGACGCCGCCGTGCGTCCCCTGCACAGCGCCCGCGTCCTGGTCGGTCACGCGCTGGACGGCGGCGGCCACGACAACGTAACAGTGGCCGTCCTGCCGTTCCCGGCACCGCCCCAGGGGGCAGGATCGGCCTGAGGCCACATACGGCTCGTACACGCGGGGACGCCTCGACGGACCGGAGGGGACCGGTCCGTCACACTGTCATCGCCCCGCCTCCGCGGGGCGGCCAAGGGGGATGTGAGTAGGCATGGCCAATTTCTCCAAGCCGAACGTGCCGCAGTTCTCGGTGGACGTGTACCAGAACGAGTACCTGCCCGAGGGCGGCCGTGAGGTCAACGCCATCGTCACGGTGACCGCCACCGGCGGCGGCACCATCGGCACCGCCGTCGCGGCACCTCATCTCTACGCGCCGGGACAGGGCCCGTCCGCGGCCGTGGCGATCATGGTCGACTGTTCGGGCTCGATGGACTACCCGCCGACCAAGATGCGCAACGCCCGGGACGCCACGGCCGCCGCGATCGACACCCTGCGCGACGGCGTGCACTTCGCGGTGATCGGCGGCACGCACGTGGCCAAGGAGGTCTACCCGGGCAACGGGCGCCTCGCCGTGGCCGACGCCACCACCCGCGACCAGGCCAAACAGGCCCTGCGCAAGCTCAGCGCCGGCGGCGGCACCGCCGTCGGCACCTGGCTGCGGCTCGCCGACCGGCTGCTGTCCTGCGCGGACGTCGCCATCCGCCACGGCATCCTGCTCACCGACGGCCGCAACGAGCACGAGTCGCCGCAGGACCTGAAGGCGGCGCTGGACGCCTGCGCCGGCCGTTTCACCTGTGACGCCCGCGGGGTCGGCACCGACTGGGAAGTGAAAGAAGTCACAGGGGTCGCCTCCGCGCTGCTCGGCACCGCCGACATCGTCGCCGACCCGGCCGCCCTCGCCGCCGACTTCACGCGGATGATGGAGACGGCCATGGGCAAGGAGGTCGCGGACGTCGCCCTGCGCCTGTGGACCCCGGTCGGCACCACCGTGAAGTTCGTCAAGCAGGTCGCGCCGACGGTCGAGGAACTCACCGACCGCCGTACGGAGGCCGGTCCGCGCGCCGGGGACTACCCCACCGGGTCCTGGGGAGACGAGTCCCGTGACTACCACGTCTGCGTCGAGGTCCCGGTCGCCCACCTCGGCCAGGAGATGCTCGCCGCGCGGATCTCGCTGGTGGTCCCGCAGCCTGGGGACGCCTCCCGCCCGGGTGGAGCCGAGAGTGGCGGCGGCACCGCCCGGAACCTCGGCGCCCAGGGCCTCGTACGGGCCGTGTGGACCGACGACATGGTCGCCTCGACGTCGATCAACCCCCAGGTCGCCCACTACACCGGCCAGGCAGAACTGGCACAAGTCATCCAAGAAGGGCTCGATCTGCGCAAATCGGGAGACTCCGACGGAGCAACGGCCAAACTGGGCCGGGCCGTTCAGCTCGCCGGCGCCTCCGGAAACGCGGATACTGCGAAACTGCTTGCGAAGGTGGTGGACGTGGTCGATGCCGCGACAGGTACTGTGCGACTGAAGACGAAGGTCGAGGCGGCCGACGAGATGACTCTCGAAACCCGGTCGACCAAGACCGTCCGCGTGAAGAAGTGACGGAGCAGGACCCGAGAAGTCCTGGAAGAGCAGCGAGCCTGACCCCTTGGGGTTGGAGACATCCGGTCGTCACGGCCGGACAAGGAGAGGGGGAAGCGCCGACATGCCGACCTGCCCGAACGGACACCAGTCGGGTTCCGACGACTGGTGCGAGGTCTGCGGTCACCGCATGGCCGGTGCCGTGCCCCCGCCCCCTCCGCCGCCCCCGGGCGGAGGCTACGGCTTCCCGCCGCCCCAGGGCACCCAGCCCGGCCAGCCCGGCGGACGTCCGCCGCACCCCGAACCGGAACTCTGCCCGCAGTGCCGCACGCCCCGTGAGGGCGGAGCGCCGTTCTGCGAGGAGTGCCGGTGGAACTTCCTGACCAACACGGCGACCTCGTACACCCCGGCCGCCCCGCGCCAGCCGGGTCCCGGCCCCGGTCCCGGCCCCGGTCAGAGCCCGGCCGCCCGCTTCCAGCAGCAGCCTCCGGGTCCGTCGTACGGCGGCGGTGACGGGTACGACTACCAGGGCTCCCGTCCGTCGCAGGTGAACCGGCCCGCCGAGCCCATCCCGCCGAACCCGCCGTACGGGCACCAGCAGGGTCCGGGTGGTCCCGGCGGCCAGCAGGGTCCGGGTGGTCCCGGTGGCCAGGGAGGCTTCGGCGCCCCCTCCGGTCCCGGCCCCGGCGGCCAAGGGGGCCCCGGTGACCAAGGCCGCTTCGGTGGTCCCGCCGGTCAGGGCGGCCCCGGCCCCGGTGGTCAGGGCGGCTTCGGCGGTCCCGGTGGCCCGGGCGGTCCGGGTGCGCCCGGCCCGTTCGGTGCCGACCCGTCGCGGCCCGTCCCGCCGCCGCCCGGGCCACCCCCGTACGGCGGTCCCGGCGGCCCTGGCGGCCCCGGTGGCGGACCGCAGGCGCCCCAGGCACCCCAGGCGTTCCAGCAGCCCGGCCCGTCGGGTCCCTCGGGCCCGCCCGGGTATCCGCAGGAGACCAACCGGCAGCAGCAGGGCGGTCCGCCCTTCGGCGGCAACGACGACTGGGTGATCTCCCCGCCGTCGGGTGGTCCCGGCGGCCCCGGTGGTCCTGGCGGTCCCGGTCAGGGTCCCGGCGGTGGCTACGGCTACCCGCAGCCCGGCTCGACGCAGGCCCCGCCCGGCCCCGGCTACCCGCAGCAGCCGACGACGTGGACGGCGACCATCGGCCCGGACCGCGACTACTTCATGGCGATGATGCAGCGCTCCGGCCCCGAGGCCGCGGGTCTCAACCTGCCCGCGTACTCGCCCGAGCAGCAGCGCGCCCTGTCCGGCAACCAGGTCACCATCGGCCGCCGCCGCCACTCCACCGGCGACACCCCCGACATCGACCTGTCGGTGCCGCCGGAGGACCCGGGCGTCTCGCACCAGCACGCGGTACTGGTGCAGCAGCCGGACGGCTCCTGGGCGGTCGTCGACCAGAACTCGACGAACGGGACGACGGTGAACGGCTCGGACGAGCCGATCCAGCCGTTCGTGCCGGTGCCGCTGCAGGACGGGGACCGGGTGCACGTGGGCGCCTGGACGACGATCACGATCCGCCGGGGCTGACCCTCGGTTCACGCGAGGGGCCAGGCGTACGGCCCCTCCGGGTCGTCCAGCCACGCCCACTCGTGCTCGCCGCTGACCGTGATGCCGTACCGCTCGCGCTGGGGCCGCCCCTCGCGCTCCCACAGCGCGTACACCTCCTGCGGGTCGAGGCTGGCGCGGGTCAGGGCGAGCAGGAACCGGAACAGTTCGTGCTCCCTGGCCCGGCGCGGTATCCCGCCCAGCGGGGGCGGCTGCGGCTCGGGCTCACCGCCGCGCAACGGCACGAAGAAGGCGGGCGTGTGCAGGAAGCGCCCCTCGGCGTACCCGCAATCTCGCACCGTGAGGGCGATCAGGCCGGTGGCGAGCGGGGTCAGGATGCGGGCGCCGGGACGGCACTGGGCGAGCCAGGCGCGCGGGATCGACGGGAGTGCGCAGGTCGCGATGATCCGGTCGTAGGGGGCGCGTTCGGGCACCCCGCGCGCTCCGTCGCCGGTGACGACGACCGGCTGGTGGCCCGCGGCGGCCAGGTGCCGCCGGGCCGCCTCGGTGATCTCCGGTTCCAGGTCCACGGTGGTGACGAGGTCGTCGTCGCCCAGCCGGTGCGCGAGCAGTGCCGCGTTGTAGCCCGTGCCGGCACCGATCTCCAGCACCCGGTCGCCGTCCGCCACCCGCAGCTCGGCCAGCATCATCGCCATCAGTGAGGGCTGGCTGCTGGAGGAGACGAGCTCGCCGTCGCGCAGCCGGGTGGCCAGCGGGGTGTCGGCGTACACCCCGCGCATCCAGCGCTCCCGGCCGTCCGGGTCGGAACCCCCGCCCCACCGGCGCTCGTAGCCGCCGCCGGCACCGACGTAGTAGTACGGCACGAAGAGGTGCCGCGGTACCGCCTCGAACGCCTCCCGCCACACCGGGTCCGCGGCCCAGGCCCCGCTCGCGTCGATCTCCCGCACCAGCGCCGCCCGCGCCGAGACGGCGAGCTCCGCCAGGTCCTTGTCGAGTGCGTGGGTGCCCATACGTCCACTGTCCTGCGGGAGCCGCCGGGAAGCGAGCCGTCTCGCCGGTGCGTGTCCTGTCCGGTCCTGTCCGGTGGCTGGACCCGGGCCTTGAGTCCTCGGCCGCCGGGTCTGAGAGCATGGAGGGCGTGAAAGAGATCCGGCGCGGCACACTGCAGACGCAGACCTTCTACGAGCAGGTCGGCGGGGAGGAGACCTTCCGCCGCCTCGTCCAGCGTTTCTACGAGGGAGTCGCGGAGGACCCGGTCCTGCGGCCCATGTACCCCGAGGAGGACCTGGGCCCGGCCGAGGAACGCCTCACGCTCTTCCTGATCCAGTACTGGGGCGGCCCGACGACGTACAGCGACAACCGCGGCCACCCGCGTCTGCGCATGCGGCACGCTCCCTTCACCGTGAACCGCGAGGCGCACGACGCCTGGCTGCGGCACATGCGGGACGCGGTCGACTCGCTCGGCCTGTCCGAGGAGCACGAGGAGACGCTGTGGAAGTACCTGACGTACGCGGCGGCCTCGATGGTGAACACCCCTGACTAGCCGCGGGTGCGGCGGCCGGACGGTCCCGTACGGCCTGCCGCGCCCGCTGCGGCCACGCGTCGCACGGGGTGAGCGCGCCGAGCCGACCGAGCGGGCCCCGGCGGACTGGGGCTGAGGGTTGGGGCTGAGGCTGAGGGCCGAGCGGACCGCCGATCGGCCCCAGCAGGCCGTCGGCCACCGGCCACTGCGAGCCTGGAACCCAAGACGTGGAACGTGGGACGTGGGCCGTGGAACCGGATCAGCGAACGCTGACGTCCAGCGCCCCGAGTCCCGCCCTGCGTACGGCGATCGAGCCGTACGGCGTGCGCAGCCGCAGCCACGCGCCCGACGAGAACAGCGCCAGGTCCCTCGCGTCGTTCGTGGCCCGCAGGAACCCCAGTGACTGCGCCGCGTGCACGGCCCGTACCGGCAGCCCGGTTTCCCCGACCGTCCGGGACCAGATCTCCCGCCCGATCCGGTCGAGTTCGGCCCGCGTACGCTCTTCGTGCGCCAACTCCTGCGTACGGGAACGGAATTCGGCGACCCCCGCGGCGACCTGCGCCCGCAGCGCGTCCGGCTCGGGCAGTCCGGGCTCCGGCCGCCAGCCACCGCGCGGCGGCAGCACCCCGGCCCACGGCGGACCGGTGACCGCGGCCGGCACCAGGGCCGTGCCCGCCGGCTCGTCGACGGCCTCCAGGAGCTCCCCCGCGGACACGGTCACGTCCAGAGTGACGTCGAGCCCGTTCTCGTACGGCTTGCCGAGCCGTACCGCACGGATCGCCAGCACCTCGAAGGACGGCGGCCGGCCGAACACGGCGAGCGCGGTCCCGGCCGCCTGGAGGCGCACCGCCGCTCCACGGTCGTAGTGGAGCAGCCGGGAGAGGAAGGCCGCGAGATCCGCCGCCTCCCGCTCGTCGGCCAGGTGGAGCACCGTCATGCGGCGACGGCCTCGCCCTCGGCCTCGTCGTCCCGGTACTCCTCCAGGAACTCGCGTTCCTCGGTGGTGAGCCGCCGGGGCCGCTGCGCCTCGAAGTCGAACGGCACTATCACCGTCGAGGCCTGGACGTAGACCTGGTCCGGGTCCTTGACCTCGTACGACAGCGTGAAGGAGGCCGCCCTGATCTGGGTGACCCACAGCTCGATGTCCACGGGCGCGTGCCGGTGGACGAGCTGCCGCTTGTAGTCGATCTCGTGGCGCGCCACCACCGACCCCTGCTGGAAGTCCTTGTCCGGGCGGAACAGGAAGTCGATACGGGCTTCCTCCAGGTACCGGAGGAAGACCACATTGTTGACGTGGCCGTACGCGTCCATGTCCGCCCAGCGCAGCGGGCAGCGGTAGATGTGCCGCAAGATCGATCAGCCCCGGGTCAGCTTCTTGTAGGTGGCGCGGTGCGGACGCGCGGCGTCCGCACCGAGCCGCTCGATCTTGTTCTTCTCGTACGACTCGAAGTTGCCCTCGAACCAGAACCACTTGGACTCGCCCTCGTAGGCGAGGATGTGCGTGGCGACCCGGTCCAGGAACCACCGGTCGTGGGAGACGACCACGGCGCAGCCCGGGAACTCGAGCAGAGCGTTCTCGAGCGACGAGAGCGTCTCCACGTCCAGGTCGTTGGTGGGCTCGTCGAGGAGCAGCAGGTTGCCGCCCTGCTTGAGGGTGAGCGCGAGGTTGAGGCGGTTGCGCTCACCGCCGGAGAGCACACCGGCCGGCTTCTGCTGGTCCGGACCCTTGAACCCGAAGGCGGAGACGTAGGCCCGCGAGGGCATCTCCACCTGACCCACGTTGATGTAGTCCAGCTCGTCGGAGACGACGGCCCACAGGGTCTTCTTCGGGTCGATGTTCTCGCGGCTCTGGTCGACGTAGGAGATCTTGACGGTGTCGCCGACCTTGATCGAACCGGAGTCGGGCTCCTCGAACCCCTGGATCATCTTGAACAGGGTCGTCTTGCCGGCGCCGTTCGGCCCGATGACACCGACGATGCCGTTACGCGGCAGCGTGAAGGAGAGGTCGTCGATGAGCACCTTCTCCCCGAAGCCCTTGGTGAGGTTGTTGACCTCGACGACGATGCTGCCCAGCCGCGGCCCCGGCGGGATCTGGATCTCCTCGAAGTCCAGCTTCCGCATCTTGTCGGCCTCGGCCGCCATCTCCTCGTACCGGGCGAGGCGCGCCTTGGACTTGGCCTGCCGCCCCTTGGCGTTCGACCGCACCCACTCCAGCTCTTCCTTGAGCCGCTTCTGCCGCTTGGCGTCCTTCTGACCCTCGACCTTGAGGCGGGCGGACTTGGTCTCCAGGTACTTGGAGTAGTTGCCCTCATAGGGGAAGAGACGGCCCCGGTCGACCTCGCAGATCCACTGCGCGACGTTGTCGAGGAAGTACCGGTCGTGGGTCACGGCGACGACGGTGCCGGGGTACTTGGCCAGGTGCTGCTCCAGCCAGTTCACCGACTCGGCGTCGAGGTGGTTGGTGGGCTCGTCGAGCAGCAGCAGGTCGGGCTGTTCGAGCAGGAGCTTGCACAGGGCGACGCGGCGCTTCTCACCGCCGGAGAGGTTGGTCACCGGCCAGTCGCCGGGCGGGCAGCCCAGCGCGTCCATGGCCTGCTCCAGCTGGGCGTCCAGGTCCCACGCGTTGGCGTGGTCGAGCTCCTCCTGAAGCTTGCCCATCTCGTCGAGGAGCGCGTCGGAGTAGTCGGTGGCCATCAGCTCGGCGATCTCGTTGAACCGGTCGAGCTTGCCCTTGACCTCGGCGACTCCCTCCTGGACGTTCTCCAGAACGGTCTTCTCCTCGGTCAGCGGAGGCTCCTGGAGGAGGATGCCGACGCTGTAACCGGGGGTGAGGAAGGCGTCACCGTTCGAGGGCTGCTCGATACCAGCCATGATCTTCAGGATCGTCGACTTGCCGGCGCCGTTCGGGCCGACGACGCCGATCTTCGCCCCCGGCAGGAAGCTCGTCGTCACGTCGTCGAGGATCACCTTGTCGCCGTGCGCTTTACGCGCCTTGCGCATGGTGTAAATGAACTCAGCCAAGAGAAACCGTCCGGCAGCTTGAAATCTGGCAGTGGGCAGATACACCCCATCTTGCCTGAACGCCACCCCTGGGTGGTAACCCGTATCCTCGGGGGGCCGCGAGCTGGGGGTTCGGGGCGGGGCTGGGGCAGCCCCGCCTGTTCACTGTCGGCCCTGCGCCGACCCCTCTCCTTCCCTGCCGCTCAGCCGCGCGTCTCCTTCTTGCCCAGGACGATCAGCGCCGCGCCGCCGAGGACCACCAGGGCGATGGCGATGCCCGCGATCATCGGGGTGGTGTAGGAGCTGCCGGTGTCGGCGAGGTTGACGTCCGCGGTGGTGCTGCCGACGGCGGCGGGGCTCGGTCCGCTGAGGGTCTGGGTCGCGTCGCCGGCCGCGCTGCTCTGCGTCCGGCAGTCGAGGACGCCGGTGAACCGCTTCTGGAAGCCGCCCGCCTCGATCGTGAAGTCGTACGCCTGGTCCTCCTGGAGCGGGGCCGTCACCGTGCGGGACTCACCCGCCGCGATGCTCTGCTCGACGCCCAGCAGCTCGAAGGTGAACGCCTCGTCGCCCTCGTTGGCCGCGGTGATGTCCAGGCCGCCCCCGGCGCAGTTCTTCACCGCGGACAGTGCGGGTATCGCGCCCTGCTTCGCCCAGCTCGCGCCGGCCGTCGCCGAGACCGTCGACTCGCTGGAGCCGGCCAGGATCTGCGTCTGGCTGCGGCTCTCGGAGGCGAACGCGCGGCCGACCGGCACGGTGGTGGAGGCCTGCACGGTCACGTCGGCCGAGCCGGCCGGGGCGTCCTCGGGCACCTCGAAGAACAGCTGGCTGCCGTCGACCGCGGACGTCACGTCCTTGCCGTCCTTGCCGATGACCCGTACCCCGCTCGTGGCGGCGTCCGCAAGCGGCGTCACCGTCACCGCGGCCGCGTTGGTGCGCACCGTCACCGGGCCCAGCAGGGTGCCGGGGCGGCCGGAGACGGCCGGCGGGTCGAGCGTCAGCGACGCCGCGGGCTCCGCCACCTCGCGGGCGCTCTTGTGCAGATAGTCGGCGAGCTTCTCGGCCTGCGGGTCGACGGCGTCCACGTCCGCGCCGTCCGAGTAGCGCCAGATGGCCACCTGGGTGCCGGCCGCCGCGTCCTGCTCGGTGAGTCCGCCGCCCACATCCGCCGCGGCGGCGAGCGCCGCGAGGTCGTTGACCTGCGGGTAGGAGTGCTGCAGGATCCAGCGGATCTTGCCCGCGTCCTTGTTGGCGGCCAGCGAGGTGCCGCTCCAGGGTGTCTCGTGGTACTTGGCGTCCCGCTGGGTGGGGTTGTGCAGGTCGACGCAGTAGGTCTGCAGGGTGCCGCCGCCCTCGACGGACATCTCGAACAGGCCCGCCGACACCGTCAGGTCACCGGTCTCGTCGTGTATCACCGCGTCGCCGTACGTCTTCAGGCCGCCTATGGTGGCGGTCGCCCCGGCCTGGCTCTGCGGCGTCCCGTCGGCCGACGCCGTGCCGGTGCCGGCCAGTACGCCGACGGCGACGAGACCGGACACCAACGTCGTGGCGACGAGACGGGCCGCCGTCCCACGCCTGCGCGCCGACCGCGCGGCGAACGAAGAAAACACAGAATTCCCCTTCGAGCAGGACCCGTTGACGTGGGGGGTTACGGTCCCACCAGCAGAATCAGGAGCCTCGCGAGCTACGTTCGGCATCCTAGGGACCTCGCGCACCACGCTTCCCGGTGATGCAGTCGGACCACTGATCCGACTCGGAATCGTTATCGCCGCCACCACCTGCTGTGGTCGAAGGTGCTCGGTGTGTGACGTCTCGTCATCACGGCGGCGACGATGACGTCACGTCACCAAGGCGGGTTCCGGACGCTGTTCGGCGGTCGGCTCGGCGGTCGGCTCGGCGGCAGGCGCGGGCGTCTCCCAGCTCGGCCCCGATTGCTGCGGTGCGCCGGCCGTCGCCATCTCCCCCTGTTTGGTGCGCCGGAAGGCGGAGGTGCCGCGTGCCAGATCATGGCCGATCGCCACCGCGTCGATGTCCGCGGAGGTCCGGCTCTGCTGCCCCTCGCGCCCTTCCGTACGTACCTTCAGCCTGCCCTGCACGATCACGGGGTCGCCCACGTTGAGCGACGCCGCCGCGTTGGTGGCGAGCTGCCGATTCGCCCACACCGTGAAGAAGTTGGTGTGGCCGTCCGTCCAGGTGCTCTTCTCCCGGTCCCAGTAGCGCGTGGTCACCGCCAGCCGGAACCGCGCCGACGCACCGGACGCCGGCTCCCGGTACACCGGCTGCGTCGCCACGTTGCCCACCGCGCAGACCATGGTCTCGTTCATCACGAACCCCTCCCTCACCCGGCCGTACCCGCCGGCCGGACACGCGTACGGGCCCGTCCCGTACGGCTGCTTCCGTCTTCCGTCACGACCGCGTCCGCCGCGATCGTGCGAGATCCAGACTGCCTCCGCCGGGCCGGGCCCGCTGAGCGCTGTGGACCACCGCCCACCTGTGGAAAACTCCGTCACCCGGACGAGGGACCCCGCCCCGGATCACCCGGTCACGGGCTCACCTCGCGCCCGCACCCACGACCCGCCCGTACTGCTCCCGCACCTCCCGGTACCGCAGCAGTTCCGCCGCCACCGGATCGAGCACCCGGGCCCGCCCGCATCCGGCGGCCGCCTCCCGCAGCCGCCGCTCGGCCTCCATGCCGTACCGCCTGGCGGGCCCCCGCGCCGCCAGCCGGCAGCTCCACTCGACCAGCGGTCCGCCGATGATCCCGGCCACCATCAGCAGCACCGGCACCCCGAGGTTCGGCGCCATGAACCCGATGATCTGCCCCAGCAGCCACAGCCCGCCGACGACCTGGACGATCGTCATGGACGCCTGCGCCAGCACGGCCGCCGGCCACCAGCCGGGCCGCGGCGGCCGCAGTTGCGCGTCGCCGAGGAGAAGGGCCGGATCATCGGGTACGCGGCCGCGTGGCCCAACATGGAGACTCACGTCGTGGGCCC
>NZ_JBSFTY010000033.1:0-91945 GCF_053591515.1 Streptomyces sp. NPDC003011 | reverse complement strand
GGGACTCCACCCACGCTTCCGCGAACGCGCTGTCGTTGATCAGGCC
Source organism: Streptomyces sp. NPDC003011 (assembly GCF_053591515.1). Taxonomy (NCBI): domain Bacteria; kingdom Bacillati; phylum Actinomycetota; class Actinomycetes; order Kitasatosporales; family Streptomycetaceae; genus Streptomyces; species Streptomyces sp. NPDC003011. The sequence goes on along the minus strand of NZ_JBSFTY010000033.1, from coordinate 91,899 downwards.
GACCTCTTCGAACCGTGACAGCACCTCCTCGGCGGCGTCGTCGGGGATCCCCCGGCAGGCGTCCGGCGTCCGCGAGGGCCTTGCGCAGCAGGTACTCGATCTGCGCGTTGGCCGAGCGCAGCTCGTCCCCGGCCCACCGCGCCAGCGCCTCGTACACCAGCGGGTCCAGCCGCAGCAGCACCTGCTTGCGCTGCTGCGGCCGCCGCTCGGGCGAGGACCCCTCGGAAGGTGTCACTGGTAGAGCGTCCCCGTGTTCAGCACCGGCTGCGGCGAGCGGTCGCCGCACAGCACCACCAGCAGGTTGGACACCATCGCCGCCTTCCGTTCCTCGTCCAGCTGCACGATGTCCCGTTCGGTGATCCGGGCGAGGGCCGCCTCGACCATCCCCACCGCTCCGTCGACGATCTGCCGCCGCGCCGCCACGACCGCCCCGGCCTGCTGCCGCTGGAGCATCGCCGAGGCGATCTCCGGCGCGTACGCGAGGTGCGTGAAGCGCGACTCGATGATGTGCACGCCGGCCGCCTCCACGCGCGCGTGGAGTTCAACGGCGAGCTTCTCGGTGATCTCCTCGGCGTTGCCGCGCAGCGAGAGCCCGTCCTCCTCGTGGGCGTCGTAGGGGTACTCGATTGCGATGTGCCGCACGGCCGCCTCGGTCTGGGTGGCGACGAACTCCAGGAAGTCGTCCACCTCGAAGGTGGCCTGCGCGGTGTCCTCCACCCGCCACACCACGACCGCGGCCAGCTCGATCGGGTTGCCGTAGGCGTCGTTGACCTTGAGGACCGCGGTCTCGTGGTTGCGCACCCGGGTCGAGATCTTCTCGCGGGAGGTGAGGGGGTTCACCCAGCGCAGCCCGTCCTCGCGGATCGTCCCCCGGTACCGCCCGAAGAGCTGGACCACCCGGGCCTCGCCCGGCGCCACCGTGTTCAGGCCGCACATCGCGATGAAGGCGGCGAGACCGATCACGATGCCGCCGGCGATCAGGGCGGCCTTGACGCCGGTCGCGGCGACCGTGGTGGCGGTGACCACCATGGCGACGCCGAGCAGCAGCCCGGCCAGGCCCAGCAGCAGCGCGAGTCCGCCGCCGATGCTGTGCGCGGCGAACTCCCGCACCCGGGGCGCGGGCATCGCGGGTACGTCGGCGGTCGGTGCGGGGTCGTTCGTGGACATGGGAGTCCCCCGTTCTCGTACGGCTGGTACTGGCCGGTGTCGACCTATCTAAGTGATATCACTTTAACGGGGCTCACAACCCTTGTCCCCCCTCGTACGTCGGTTCCAGTGGAACGGGTGCTGATTGTCACGTCCGTAAAAGACGGGATCGGGGTCCGTTTGTCACATCAAGCGGTGTTAGCTTGCTGAGCTGACCTGAGCCACGAACCTGTGGGACAACCGAGAACGAAGCGGAGCGACGGACTCATGGGACGAGCGGAAGAGAGACGAGCGCGCCAGCGCGGTGGCCACCGCGCTGCGCCCCGGCGCTCGTCCGCGACGACGGCCGCGGCGGCCGGCGGGCGGGCGGCGGCCCGCAAGTCGGCCAGGGGCGCCAAGACTGCCGTGAGCGCCAAGGGCGGCAAGGGCAGGGACGGCAAGAGCGGCATACGCCGGCTGTTCACCTGGAAGAAGATCCTCGGCACCTTCCTCGGGGTCTGCCTGCTCGGCATCGGCGCCTTCATCGTGCTGTACCTGCTGGTGCCCGTCCCCGACGGCAACGCGGCGGCGCAGGCCGCGCAGCGTCAGAGCAACGTCTACAAGTACAGCGACGGCACGGTCCTGGCCCGCGCCGGCGAGGTCAACCGCGAGATCGTCGACCTGACCAAGGTGCCCAAGGACGTCCAGCACACCTTCGTCGCCGCCGAGAACAAGACGTTCTACACCGACTCCGGCATCGACCTGAAGGGCACGGCCCGCGGTCTGTACAACACCGCCATGGGCCGGGGCGCGCAGGGCGGTTCGACGATCACCCAGCAGTACGTCAAGAACTACTACCTCAGCCAGGAGCAGACGGTCACCCGCAAGCTCAAGGAGATGGTCATCTCCCTGAAGGTGGACCGCCAGAAGTCCAAGGACGACATCCTCGCCGGCTACATCAACACCAGCTACTACGGCCGCAACGCCTACGGGATCCAGGCCGCCGCACAGGCCTACTACCGCGTCGACGCCGAGAAGCTCTCGGTCGAGCAGGGCGCCTACCTCTCCGCACTGCTCCAGGCGCCGAGCCAGTACGACTGGCAGGCCGCGAGCGACACCGGCAAGAAGCTGGTGAAGAACCGCTGGAACTACGTCCTGGACAACATGGTCGAGGAGGGCTGGCTGACGAAGGCCAAGCGCGACGCCATGGAGTTCCCGGTGCCCGAGGAGCCGAAGGCCGTCGCGGGTCTGGAGGGCCAGAAGGGCTACCTGGTCAAGCTCGCCAACCAGCAGCTCGAAACGCAGTTGATGGGGGAGCAGGGGATCTCGCAGTCCGAGGCGGAGGCCCTGGTCGAGGACCAGGGCTGGACGATCACCCTGAACATCGACAAGAAGAAGCAGGCCCAGCTGGAGAAGGCCGTCACGACGCAGCTGACCAGCAAGCTGGACCCGGACAAGCGCGAGGTCGACAAGAACGTCCAGGCCGGCGCGGTCTCCGTCGACCCGAAGACGGGCGAGATCGTCGCCCTGTACGGCGGCGTCGACTACTTCAAGCACTACATCAGCAACGCGACCCGCACCGACTACCAGCCCGCGTCGACGTTCAAGCCGGTGATCCTCGCCGCCGCCCTGGAGGAGAACGCGACGACGCAGTCCGGCAAGCCGATCACCGCGAGCACCGTCTACGACGGCACCAGCAAGCGTCCCGTCAAGGGCAGCGACATCGCCTTCGCGCCGGAGAACGAGGACGACCGGGACTACGGCGACGTCACCGTGCAGACGGCGACGAACAAGTCCATCAACTCCGTCTACGCGCAGATGGGCGTGGACGTCGGCATGGGCAACGTGCTCCAGCTGGCCGACAAGCTCGGCATGGACACCGGCGACCTCAAGCCGGTGCCCGCGCTGACCCTCGGCACGATGGGCGCCAGCCCGCTGCAGATGGCCGGGGTCTACGCCACCCTCGACAACCACGGCAGGCAGGTCACGCCGACCATCGTCAAGTCGGCCGAGCACGCCAGCCGCACGGTGGAGATGCCCGACCCGATCGGCGAGCAGGTCCTCACCCGGGAGACCGCCGACACGGTCACCTCGGTGCTGACCGGCGTGGTCGACGACGGCACGGCCCGCACGGCCGTGCGCGACAACTCCGCGCGCGACGGCCAGCAGGTCGCAGGCAAGACCGGCACCTCCGACGACAACAAGTCGGCCTGGTTCACCGGCTACACGCCCGACCTGGTCACCTCGGTCGGCCTGTTCGGCGAGGACGTGAAGAAGCGCACGCAGGTCGAGATGTACGGCGCGGGCGGCGAGGACCGCGTCAACGGCGGTGGTTTCCCGGCGCAGATCTGGGCGGCGTACACCTTCGGCGTCGCGGCCGAGAACGGCAGGTTCGACCTGGACACCGACCAGGGCGCCGCGGTCGCGCCGACCGAGAAGCCGACGGTCACCCGGACTCCCACCCGGACGCCGACGCAGGAGCCGACCACCGAGGAGCCGACCACCGAGCCGCCGACCTCGCAGTCGCCGACCTCCGCGTCGCCCAGCCGGACACCGTCGAGCACGCCGACCAGCAGCCCGCCGGCGAGTCCCACGACGAGTCCACCGGCGGAGGGCATCACCCCGGAGGACCCGCTCGACCCCGCCGGTGACGACGACGAGCAGTAGCGACAGGGACGAGCAGGAGCGACAGGGACGAGCGGTAGCGACAGGGACGAGCGGTAGCGACAGGAAAGGGCGCCCGGAGAACTCCGGGCGCCCTTCGTCCTGGTGACCGTGCGGCCGTCAGCTCCGGTTCAGCTCGAACCAGACCACCTTCCCGGTGCTCAACCGCGTCGCGCCCCACCGCCGGGCCAGCTTGTTCACCAGGTAGAGCCCGCGCCCGCCCTCGTCCGTGGCGCGCGCCTGCCGCAGCCGGGGCAGCTGCGGCACGTCGTCGCCGACCTCGCAGCGCAGCACGTCGGTGCGCAGCAGCCGCAGCGTGATCGGCCGGGTCGCGTACCGCACGGCGTTCGTCACGACCTCGCTGACCAGCAGCTCCACCGAGTCGCTGAGCTCCTCCATGTCCCAGCGGGCGAGCGCGCGGCGGGCCAGCCGGCGGGCCCGGCCGGGCGCCATCTCCTCCGGCTCCAGGAACCAGTACGCCACGTCGCTCGGCGCGATCCCGTCGAAGCGGGCGGCGAGCAGCGCGATGTCGTCGTCCCGGTCGCCCGGACCGAGCATGTCCAGCACCTCGTCGCACAGGGCTTCGAGCGGCGGCGGATGGTCGGGCCCGGTCAGCTGCGCGGTCGCGGCGAGCTTCTCCCGCAGTTGCTCTATGCCGGTCCACACGTCCCGCAGGCGCGACTCGACCAGGCCGTCGGTGTAGAGGAGCAGGGTCGCTCCGGCCGGCGCGTCCAGCTCCACGGCCTCGAAGTCGACGCCCCCGACACCGATCGGCGCGCCCGGCGGCACCCGGAGCACCTCGGCCCGGCCGCCCAGGTGCAGCAGCACCGGCGGGGGATGGCCGGCGTTGGCGATGGTGATCCGGTGCGAGACCGGGTCGTAGACGGCGTACAGGCAGGTCGCCATGCGGTCGGTGCCCAGGCGCTGCGCCTGCTCGTCGAGGTGGTGCAGGACCTCCTGCGGGGGCAGGTCGAGACCGGCGAGGGTCTGGGCCGTCGTCCGCAGCTGGCCCATGATGGCCGCGCTGGTCATGGAGTGGCCCATGACGTCACCGACCACCAGGGCGACCCGGCTGCCGGGCAGCGGGATCGCGTCGTACCAGTCGCCGCCGACCCGCGCGGTCTCGGCCGCGGGCAGATAGCGGGACGCCAGCCGCACACCCGTGGGCCGCGGCAGCGTCTCCGGCAGCATGGTGCGCTGCAACTCGTCGGCGATGTACGCCTCGCGGCCGTACAGCACCGCCTTGTCGATGCCGAGCGCGCTGTGCGTGGCGAGCTGGGCCGCGACCAGCAGGTCGTCCGGTTCGAACGCGATCCGGTCCGGGCGGCGCAGGAACAGCGCGGCGCCGATCACCCGGCGCCGGCCGCGCAGCGGCGCGAGGATCGCGCGCTGTCCGCCCGGCACCGCGAAGTCGCCGCCGTCACCGAGGAGTTCGGGCAGCGCGGCGCGCGCGGCCGGCGTGTCCGTGAAGACCGGACGCACCCCGCGCAGCACCTCGGCGAGCGCGCTGCCGGGCTGTACCTCGCACAGCTCGGTGCCGATCGTGTCCAGTTCGGACGGATCCGGCACGGGCACCGGCAGGATCCCGTCGTCCAGGTCCCGCTCCTGCGGGATCCGGTCGGTGCGGCGCAGCCGCAGCACCAGCGGGCCGACCGGCCGCTCGTCACCCACCGGCAGCGGGTCGCGCAGATAGACGAGGATCGCGTCCGAGAACGTCGGCACGGTCGCCCGGCACAGCCCCATCACGATCTCGTCGAGGTCGATGCCGCGGGCGATCCGCCGGGTCGCGGCACCCACGAAGCGCAGCCGGTCCCCGTCCCGACGCATCGGCGTGGGCCGGCCCGGCGGCACGCTCTGCCCGGTCCGGCGCTCCGCGCCGTCCGACCCGCTGACGGGCCGGTCCTGTTCGGTGCCCGGCTGGAGGGGGATGCCCTCCGGGACGGGCCGCGGGCGGTGCTCCCCCATGCTCGAATCCCCTCGCGCGGGAGGTACCCCCACGGGTTCGGCGGTGGCGGGCTGGGAATGCTCGGGGCCGGTACCGGCCGGGTTGTTGTCCATACCGCTCGATGTCGTCGTACCGGATCCGGCGGGCGGAGGCTCACCGGCGCGGGCCTGTACGGGTAAGGCGCCGACACCGGGCGTGCGCGCCGGCGCGTCCGAGCCGTGGGGAAGAGACGGCGCCGAGGCACGCAGGAGCGCCCCGCGGCCGTCCGCGGGGTCGACGCCCGCCTGGGGGCGTTCGAAGGAGGTCGGCTGCTCCGTCACGCGTGTCGCATCCATCCGTCCGGGGCCATGGGACCCGTGCGCCGCGCGCGCGGTCGGTCCCGCCGAGAACCCGATACCCGGAATACGTGTCCCAGGAACGGATTTCCCGCGTGGTCAGAGGCTGTTGCTGTACCACCGGCGGCCCGCCCTCGGCCCGTACCGGCGTTGCCCTCGTACCCCTCGCTCACGTCCTGCCGCCCCTCGGTGACGTTCGGTCAAGCCCAGCGCGTGCTCCGGTAGTTGCCACTGCGCGCCCTTGCGGAGGATGATCCTACGTTTCTTGCCCGGGGGCGCATCAAGGGTCTCATGAGGACATGTGCGCGGGCGTACGATCCCAGTCCTGGGGCAAGGACGGGACGGACCAGGACGGATCGGGACGCCAGTGCTGCCAGCCGTCCGAGAACGGCGGTCCCCAGGCCCGGATCACCTCCACGGCGGACCGCCCCGCCTCCCGTACCTTCCGCGCGCGTCGCGCGTCCATCAGCCCGTCCCGCTGGGCCTGCGCGAACTCGTCCTCGTCCCGCCACCGCCAGCTGCGGTCCGGTTCCACGGTGATGTCGAGGAAGTGGTCCTCGGAGTCGACCCCGCCGGACCAACGGGCCAGCGGTTCCTCCAGGTTCACGTACCAGTTCTTGAACCGCCAGCCCTGGTCCCAGAACAGCCACACCGACCACGCCTCACCGGGCCGCGCCAGCTTCAGCACCCCCGTCCCGAACCACCGGTCGCGCAGCACGGTACGCGGCTTCTTGTAGCGCGTCTCCAACGGTTCGGCGTGCACGGGCGTCCCGTCCGCGAGCACCGGCTTCACACACTCGGTGCCCGGCGCCATCCACACGGCGAGCAGCTCGCTGTCGTCCCGTACGACGGTGACGGGCCGCGCGATGTGGAAGCGCGCGCCGCCGTTCTCCCGGTAACGCCACAGGATCTGACTCCCGGGCGCCCAGAAGACCGCCGGCCCGCCCGCTTCCGCTCCGGCTCTCACCGCTCCACCGTCTGCCATGAACAGATATTAGGTGCCACAGGCATACGACGCTGCGGTGCCCGTCACGGTTCACACCGAGGACGTGTCCGGTGCGTGACGGGTCACGGGCGCGTCATCCGCAGGACATCCAGCGCCTCGTCGAGCTGCTGCTCGGTGAGGTCGCCGCGCTCCACGTACCCGCTCTCGACCACGACCTGACGGATCGTCTTCCGCTCGGCCAGCGCCTTCTTGGCGACCTTGGCGGCCTCCTCGTACCCGATGTACTTGTTGAGCGGTGTCACGACGGACGGCGACGACTCGGCGTACTCCCGGGCCCGTTCGCGGTGGGCGACGATCCCGTCGACGGTCCGGTCGGCGAGCAGCCGCGAGACGTTGGCGAGCAGCCGGATCGACTCCAGCACGTTCTTGGCGATGACCGGGAGCATCACGTTGAGCTCGAAGTTGCCGGCGGCGCCCGCGGTCGCGACGGTGGCGTCGTTGCCGACGACCTGCGCGGCGACCATCAGGGCGGCTTCCGGGATGACGGGGTTGACCTTGCCCGGCATGATCGACGAACCCGGCTGGAGGTCGGGCAGCGAGATCTCGGCGAGGCCGGTCCGAGGGCCGGAGGACATCCACCGCAGGTCGTTGGCGATCTTGGTCAGCGATACGGCGATGGTCCGCAGCTGCCCGCTGGTCTCCACGATCCCGTCCCGCGCGCCCTGCGCCTCGAAGTGGTCGCGCGCCTCGGTGAGCGGCAGCCCGGTGGTCCGGGCGACCTCCTCGATCACGGCGGCGGAGAAACCGGGGGGCGTGTTGATGCCGGTGCCGACGGCCGTGCCCCCGAGGGGCAGTTCGGCCAGCCGGGGCAGGGAGGCGTTCAGCCGCTCGACGCCGTACCGGATCTGCGCCGCGTACCCGCCGAACTCCTGGCCCAGGGTCACCGGCGTGGCGTCCATGAGGTGGGTGCGCCCCGACTTCACGACGTCCGCGAACTCCTCGGACTTGCGGGACAGGGAGGCGGCGAGATGACCGAGGGCGGGGACGAGGTCCCGGGTGACGGCGGCGGTGGCCGCGATGTGGATGGACGAGGGGAAGACGTCGTTGGACGACTGCGAGGCGTTGACGTGGTCGTTGGGATGCACGTCCCGGCCCAGCCGCTCGGTGGCGAGGGTGGCGATCACCTCGTTGGTGTTCATGTTGGACGAGGTCCCGGACCCGGTCTGGAACACGTCGACCGGGAAGTGCGCGTCCCACCGCCCCTCGGCGACCTCCCCGGCCGCCTCCTGGATGGCCTCGGCGATGTCCTGGTCCAGCACGCCGAGGCTCGCGTTCACCTTCGCCGCGGCGGCCTTGATCCGGCCGAGCGCCTCGATGTGGGCGCGTTCGAGATGCTGCCCGGAGATCGGGAAGTTCTCCACGGCCCGCTGCGTCTGGGCCCGCCACTTCGCGTCGGCGGGGACGCGGACCTCACCCATGGAGTCGTGTTCGATGCGGTAGTCGCTCATACCGCGTACAGCGCCCCCGCCGCCCCTGCTCATTCCCGTCGCCTGCGCAGCCCCCGGCAGGGCCGGGAACGGGCAAGGGCGGGAACGGGCAGGGTCGGCGGGGCGGGAAAACTAACCCAGCCCCGGCCCCCGTACCGGAATGGACGTGAACGTCGGCGCCGGCGCCGGGTCCTGGAAGAAGTCATTGCCCTTGTCGTCGACGACGACGAACGCCGGGAAGTCCTCGACCTCGATCTTCCAGACGGCCTCCATGCCGAGCTCCTCGTACTCGACGACCTCGACCTTCTTGATGCAGTCCTGGGCGAGCCGGGCCGCCGGGCCGCCGATCGAGCCCAGGTAGAAGCCGCCGTGCGACGCGCACGCGTCCGTGACCTGCTTGCTGCGGTTGCCCTTGGCCAGCATGACCTTGGAGCCGCCCGCCGCCTGGAACTGCTCGACGTAGGAGTCCATGCGGCCGGCCGTGGTCGGGCCGAAGGAGCCGGACGCGTAGCCCTCGGGCGTCTTCGCCGGGCCCGCGTAGTACACCGGGTGGTCCTTCAGGTACTGCGGCATCTCCTCGCCCGCGTCCAGCCGCTCCTTGATCTTGGCGTGCGCGATGTCCCGGGCCACGACCAGCGGGCCGGTCAGCGACAGCCGGGTCTTCACCGGGTACTTGGTCAGCTCGGCGAGGATGTCGTCCATCGGCTGGTTCAGGTCGATCCTGACGACGTCCCCGGCCTCGTCGAGGTGCTCGTCCGTCGTCTCCGGCAGGAACCGCGCCGGGTCGGTCTCCAGCTGCTCCAGGAAGACGCCCTCCGCCGTGATCTTCGCGACGGCCTGGCGGTCGGCGGAGCAGGACACCGCGATGGCGACCGGGCAGGAGGCGCCGTGGCGGGGCAGGCGGACCACCCGGACGTCGTGGCAGAAGTACTTGCCGCCGAACTGCGCCCCGATGCCGATCCTCTGCGTCAGCTCGAAGACCTTCTCCTCCAGCTCCTTGTCCCGGAAGCCGTGACCGAGCGGCGAGCCCTCGGCCGGGATCTCGTCCAGGTAGTGCGCGGAGGCGTACTTCGCGGTCTTCAGCGCGTACTCGGCGCTCGTGCCGCCGACGACGATCGCCAGGTGGTACGGCGGGCAGGCGGCCGTACCGAGCGAACGGATCTTCTCCTCCAGGAACTTCATCATGGAGGCCTCGTTCAGGACGGCCTTCGTCTCCTGGTAGAGGAACGACTTGTTGGCGGAGCCGCCGCCCTTCGCCATGAACAGGAACTTGTAGGCGCCGCCGTCGGTCGCGTACAGCTCGATCTGCGCCGGGAGGTTGGAGCCGGTGTTCTTCTCGTCCCACATAGTGAGCGGAGCCATCTGCGAGTAGCGCAGGTTGAGGTTCAGGTACGCGTCGTAGATGCCCCGGGACAGAGCCTCCTCGTCCCGGCCCTCGGTCAGCACGTTCTGTCCGCGCTTGCCCATCACGATCGCCGTACCGGTGTCCTGGCACATCGGCAGCACGCCCGCCGCCGCGATGTTCGCGTTCTTCAGGAGGTCGAGGGCGACGAACTTGTCGTTGCCCGACGCCTCCGGGTCGTCGATGATGCGGCGCAGCTGGGCCAGGTGGGCGGGCCGCAGGTAGTGCTGGATGTCGTGGATGGCCTCCGCGGCGAGCGTGCGCAGTGCCTCCGGCTCCACCTTGAGGAACGTCCGCCCGTCGGCCTCGAAGGTGGAGACACCCTCGGAGGTCACCAGCCGGTACGGGGTGGTGTCCTCTCCCATGGGGAGCAGATCGGTGTACGCGAACTCAGGCATGTCGCCCATTCCTCACTCGACAGACAGCGGCTGGCCTCCGTTGGCAGCGCCCACCAGCGTAGAACCTGCCACTGACAGCACCGTTGTGAGGTAATCCTCAGTTGACCGTCCCCAGGCCTAGTCGCGATCTATCGCGTTTCGGTACGCTGCTGCCGTGGACCTTCACAAGCACACCGAAACGCAGGACCGGGGGCCCGGACCCGCGGCCCCGAGCGCCGCAGATCTGCGCGCCTCGGACGCCGAACGCGACCGCGTCGCCGACATGCTGCGGGAGGCCCTCGCCGAGGGCCGCCTGACCGCCGACGAGCACGCCGAACGCGTGGAGGGGGTGCTGAAGGCCAAGACGGCGGGCGAACTGGAGGTCTTCGTACGGGACCTGCCGGCCGCCCACCGGCGCAGCGCCGCCCCGGGCCGCGCGCCGGCCCCCAACCGCCCCACCGACGCGCTCCCGCACGAGGCGGACGACACCGTGGTGGCCGTCTTCAGCAGCGCCGTCCGCAAGGGGCGCCGGCGCGCCGGCCGCCGGATCCACGCGTACGCCGTCTTCGGCAGCGTCGAGATCGACCTGAGCGAGGCGATCTTCGAGTACCAGCAGGTGGTGATCAAGGTGATCTCGGTCTTCGGCAACGTCGAGGTCCGGGTCCCGGAGAACGTCTCGCTGCGCGGCACCGGCGGCGGGGTCCTCGGCAATTTCGAGGTGGACACACTCGACGCGGCCGACCCGGACGCCCCCGTGGTGTACGTGGACGGCTGGTCGGTGCTGGGCAACATCGAGGCCCGGCCCAAACGCGGCAAGCTCGTCGCCGACATCATCGACCGGGTGCAGCGCAAGGTCGACAGGAGTGTGCGCCGGCATCTGGACCGTTGACGCTCGTGAATCGCGCCGCCGGGGAAGCGGGGGAGGACGCCCGGGGCGGGCGCACACCGACGCACGGAAGCCCCCGGAATCCAGCGGTTCGGAACTCAGTGCATAGGCGCGCGCACAGCGGGTAGGCCTTGCTGCATCGTCTCTCGCTCGCGAAGCCGTCGTCAGGAGTAGACCGTGCTGCAACCGCCGCCTTCGTCCCTGCAGGTAGCTGCCGTTCCGGCCCAGCGGGTGCCAGTGCGGGACAGGGACCAAGACGCACCCTGGCACACCGAGGCGGTGTGCCGGCGCGACGAGGCCGGCCTGTTCTTCGCCCCGTCCAAGGAACCCACCGCCACCCGCCTCTCCCGCGAGGAGGCCGCGAAGCGAGTCTGCGCGCGCTGCCCGGTCATGGTCGAGTGTCGTGAGCACGCACTGCTGCAACCTGAGCCGTACGGCGTCTGGGGCGGCCTGACCGCCGCCGAGCGCCGCGTGGTCCTGGCGAGGCGCCGCCGCCGCGACCTGGAACTGAAGAAGGCGGCCCGAGCGGCCGACCGTATCGCGGCAGCGGGCTGAGTCGGCCCTGCCACACACGCCGAAGGGGCCGCCCCCACCGCACCGGGGGTGGCCCTTTCGCTGTCGGGCGAACCGATTCTTCTCAGGGAGCGGAGTTTTCGATTCCGCCCCGCGGCGCTACTTCGCCCGGTCGAAGTCGATCGCGCTGTAGGCCCGCAGCTTGCTGAGCCGGTGCTCGGAGTCGATCCGGCGCACCGTCCCGGACTTCGACCGCATCACGATGGAGTCGGTGGTCGCGGTCTCCGACCGGTACCGCACACCCCGCAGCAGCTCGCCGTCGGTGATCCCGGTCGCGACGAAGAACACGTTCTCCCCGGACACCAGGTCGTCGGTCAACAGCACGCGGTCCAGGTCGTGCCCCGCGTCGACCGCCCGCCGCCGCTCCTCGTCGTCCTTCGGCCACAGCTTGCCCTGGATGGTGCCGCCCAGGCACTTCACGGCGCAGGCCGAGATGATGCCCTCGGGCGTGCCGCCGATGCCGAGCAGCAGGTCGACGCCGGTGCCCTCGCGCAGCGCCAGGATCGAGCCGGCCACATCGCCGTCGGAGATCAGCCGGATGCGCGCGCCGGTCTGCCGGACCTCCTCGATGAGGCCCTCGTGCCGCGGCCGGTCCAGGATGACGACGGTGACGTCCTCGGGCGTGACCCGCTTGGCCTTGGCCACCCGGCGGATGTTCACGGACACCGGCGCGTTGATGTCGACGAAGTCGGCGGCTTCCGGCCCGGTGACCAGCTTGTCCATGTAGAAGACGGCGGACGGGTCGAACATCGACCCCCGGTCGGCGGCGGCCAGTACGGCGATCGCGTTCGTCATGCCCTTGGCGGTCAGGGTGGTCCCGTCGATCGGGTCGACGGCGATGTCGCACTCGGGTCCGGTCCCGTCGCCGACGCGCTCCCCGTTGAAGAGCATCGGGGCCTCGTCCTTCTCGCCCTCGCCGATGACGACCACGCCGTTCATCGAGACGGTGGAGACGAGGGTCCGCATGGCGCGCACCGCGGCACCGTCGGCGCCGTTCTTGTCGCCGCGCCCGACCCAGCGGCCCGCGGCCATCGCCGCGGCTTCGGTCACCCGGACCAGTTCCAGGGCGAGGTTGCGGTCGGGGGCCTCGGAGGGGACTTCGAGCTCGGAGGGCAGATGATGATGCTCGGTCATCGGAGCGCACCTTTCTGATACGACGACGGCCGGATGAGGGTATGGGCCAGACTCTATCGTCAGGCACACAGAATGAGCAGGGGGCCCCACGGATGAGCGGGCCGGGGTACCTGCGACGATAGGGGTGTGGCAGGTTCGAACGGCAAGCAGAAGACGGTCCGGGACATGGTTCTGTCCCTGGGCCTGATCGGGATCGCGGCGGCGGTCATGTACGTCTTCATCCCGCACGACGACTCCGCCCCGGAGGTCAAGCGCGTCGACTATCGCGTCGAGCTGCTGACCGCCCGCCGGGCCGCGTCGTACCCGGTGGCCGCGCCCGAGGGCCTGTCCCAGGAGTGGAAGGCGACCTCGGTCCGCTTCCAGGGTGACGACTTCGACCTCTGGCATCTGGGTTTCCACACCCCCGACGGGCAGTACGTGCAGATCGAGCAGTCCACTCAGAAGCCGTCGGCCTTCATCGACGAGGCGAGCCAGGGCAGCGAGGCGACGAAGACCACCCAGCGGATCGACGGGCGGACGTGGACGCGCTACACCGGCGGCCGTTACGACGCCCTGGTGCACACGGAGCGGGGTGCGACGACGGTGGTCGCGGGCACGGGCTCGTTCGCGCGGCTGACGGAGATGGCCGAGGCGCTGCGGACGGAGTGAGTGCGTCCGGCGCGACATGAGGAAGCCCCCGGCGCCGACGCCGGGGGCTTTCCTCGCGGAGGCTCAGACCGTGGTGACGACGTCGTCGTAGGCCAGGCGCGGGGAGCGCGGGTACCAGGCGTCCGCTCCCGGCTTGCCGATGTTGACGACCATCAGCGGGGTGTGGTCGTCGTCCAGGAACTCCTTGCGGACGCCCTCGAAGTCGAAGCCGGTCATCGGTCCGGCGGCCAGCCCGGCGGCGCGGACGCCGACGATGAAGTACGCGGCCTGGAGCGCGGCGTTCAGCGCGGCGGCGCCCTCACGGGCGGGGCGCTCGCTGAAGAACAGGTCCTTGGCCTGGGGGAAGCCGGGGAAGAGGGCCGGCAGTTCCTCGTGGAACTCGTTGTCCGCGGAGAGGATCGCGACCAGCGGGGCGGTGGCGGTCTTGGCCTGGTTGCCCTCGGCCATGTGCTGGACCAGGCGCTCACGGGCCTCGGCGGAGCGGACCAGGGTGATGCGCAGCGGGGTCTGGTTGAAGGCGGTCGGGCCGTACTTGACCAGGTCGTAGATCGCCTGCACCTGCTCGTCGGTCACCGGCTCGTCGGTGAAGGTGTTCGCGGTGCGGGCCTCACGGAAGAGGAGGTCCTGGGCGGCGGGGTCAAGAACGAGAGACATGCGGGAACCTTCTCGGGACGTACGTCGGATCCGGGGAGCCCGGACAGGCTGACGTCCTCGACCGTACGTGAATGAAGTTCAACGTTCAACAAAACTTGGGGCCTGGTGATCCGCCTCACACCCCGCGAGGGCCCTGCGGCTACTCGGTGTCTCCCGTGCCGGTGTCTCCCGTGCCGGTGTCTCCCGTGCCGGTGTTCCGCTTGCCGGTGTTCCCTGTGCCGGTGCCTGCCGTGCCGCCGTGCTCTTCCGGCCCCGTCTCCTCGGCCAGCGCCGCGTCCAGCCGCGCCCGCGCGCCCTCCAGCCAGCGCCGGCACACCTTGGCCAGCTCCTCGCCGCGCTCCCACAGGGCGAGGGACTCCTCCAGCGTCGTACCGCCCGCCTCCAGCCGCCGTACGACGTCGATCAGCTCGTCGCGCGCCTGCTCGTACCCGAGCGCCTCATCCACCTTGCCGGTCATCCGCCCACCCTACGCATCGACTCGCACCACGAACTCACCCTCGGCGACCCTGGCCCGCAGGACCTCGTCCCCCGTGACCTCTCCCGGATCGCGGACGACATGCCCGTCGGCCTTCTGCAGCACGGCGTATCCCCGCATCAGGGTCGCGGCGGGGGAGAGGGCCACCACGCGCGCGTGCGTGTGCGTCAGCTCCGAGTCGGCGCGGTCCAGGAGGTGGCCCAGGGTGCGCCTCCCCCGGTCGAGGAGGGCGGCGACCTGGCCGGCCCGCTCGTCGATCATGCGGTGCGGATCCTCTATCGACGGCCGGGCGAGCGCGTGCGCCAGCCCGCGCTCCTCCCGCTCGATGAACGCCTCGACGCACCGCCGCGCCCGGTTCCGCAGCAGCCGTACCCGCTCGAACTCCTCGCCCACGTCCGGCACGACCTTCTTGGCGGCGTCGGTCGGGGTGGAGGCGCGCAGGTCGGCCACATGATCCAGGAGCGGGTTGTCCGGCTCGTGCCCGATGGCGGAGACGACCGGTGTCCGGCATTGCGCGACGGTCCGGATCAGCTGCTCGTCGGAGAACGGCAGCAGATCCTCCACGCTGCCGCCCCCACGGGCGACGATGATGACGTCCACGTCGTCGAGCGCGTCGAGCTCCTTCACGGCCTGCACGACCTGCGGTACGGCGTGCACTCCCTGCACCGGCACGTTGCGCACCACGAAGCGCACGGCCGGCCAGCGGTGCCGGGCGTTCTCCAGGACGTCCCGCTCGGCGGCCGAGGCCCGCCCGCAGACCAGCCCGACGAGCTGGGGCAGGAAGGGCAGCGGCTTCTTCCGCTCCGGCGCGAACAGCCCTTCCGCGGCCAGGGACTTCTTCAGCTGCTCCAGCCGGGCCAGCAGCTCCCCGACCCCCACGGGCCTCATCTCGGCGGCCCGCAGCGACAGCTGCCCCCGCGGCGCGTACCACTCCGGCTTCGCCAGGACGACGACCCGGGCGCCCTCGCTCACCACATCGGCCACGGCGTCGAACACCTGGCGATAACAGGTGACGCTCACGGAGATGTCGTACGACGGATCCCGCAGCGTCAGGAACACCACCCCCGCGCCGGGCCGCCGCGACAACTGGGTGATCTGCCCCTCGACCCACACGGCGCCGAGCCGGTCGATCCACCCGCCGATGAGCCGCGAGATCTCCCCGACGGGCAGCGGGGTCTCCGCGGACGTGTTGACAGCCATGCCGCGAGGGTAACGGCCCGCTCCGACAATGCCCCGCCCCTTCCGGCTGGACCGCCCTCTGCCCGCCGGCCCGGCACGCGCGCGATCTTCGGCCCCCGGTACGCGGCCTTACGATGGGACGCATGACTGCTTCGCCAGGCCGCCGTGTCCTGCTCGCCGCCCCCCGTGGCTACTGCGCGGGTGTGGACCGCGCCGTGATCGCCGTCGAGAAAGCCCTGGAGCAGTACGGCGCTCCGGTGTACGTCCGGCACGAGATCGTCCACAACAAGTACGTCGTACAGACCCTGGAGCGGAAGGGCGCCGTCTTCGTCGAGCAGACCGAAGAGGTGCCCCCGGGCAACATCGTCATGTTCTCGGCCCACGGCGTCGCACCGACCGTCCACGACGAGGCCAGGCAGGGCCGCCTCGCCACCATCGACGCGACCTGCCCCCTGGTCACCAAGGTCCACAAGGAAGCCGTCCGGTTCGCGGGCGAGGACTACGACATCCTGCTGATCGGCCACGAGGGCCACGAGGAGGTCATCGGCACCTCCGGCGAGGCCCCCGACCACATCACCCTCGTCGACGGCCCCGAGGACGTCGCCAAGGTCGAGGTCCGCGACCCCTCCAAGGTCGTCTGGCTCTCCCAGACCACCCTGTCCGTCGACGAGACCATGGAGACCGTCGACGCGCTGAAGGAGAAGTTCCCGCAGCTCATCTCCCCGCCCAGCGACGACATCTGCTACGCCACCCAGAACCGTCAGCTCGCGGTGAAGCAGATGGGCGCCGAGGCCGAGCTGGTGATCGTCGTCGGTTCCCGCAACTCCTCCAACTCCAAGCGGCTGGTCGAGGTCGCCAAGCTCGCCGGCTCCCGTGAGGCCTACCTCGTGGACTTCGCGAGCGAGATCGACGAGGCCTGGCTGGAAGGCGTCACGACGGTGGGCGTCACCTCCGGCGCCTCCGTCCCGGAGGTGCTCGTCGAGGAGGTCCTGGAGTGGCTGTCGCAGCGCGGCTTCGCGGACGTCGAACTGGTGAAGGCGGCCGAGGAGTCCATCACCTTCTCGCTGCCGAAGGAGCTGCGCCGCGACCTGCGCGAGGAGGCGGCGGCGCTGATGGCCGAGCGCGCCGGCACCGCGAAGGGCGCCGCCGGGGGTACCTCGGCCGAGTGACTGTCAGTCGTTCGACGTAACGTAGAGCCATGCAGATCTTCGGCGTGGACATCGGCGGATCCGGAATCAAGGGCGCCCCTGTGGACCTGGACAGGGGCGATCTCGCCCAGGAGCGCTTCAAGGTGCTGACCCCGCATCCGGCGACGCCCGACGGGGTGGCGGACAGCGTGCGGCAGGTCGTCGAGAACTACGGCTGGACGGGACCGGTCGGCCTCACCTTTCCCGGCGTGGTCACCGGCGGATCCCACATCCGTACGGCGGCCAACGTCGACAAGAGCTGGATCGACACGGACGCGCGCACGGTGTTCAGCGAACGCCTGGGCGGCCTGCCGGTGACGGTGGTCAACGACGCGGACGCGGCGGGCGTCGCCGAGATGAGCTTCGGCGCGGGCCGGGGCCGCCGGGGCACGGTCGTGCTGCTCACCTTCGGTACGGGCATCGGCAGCGCCCTCTTCGTCGAGGGCGCCCTCGTCCCCAACACCGAGCTGGGCCACCTGGAGCTGCACGGCCATGACGCGGAGAAGCGGGCGTCCAGCAAGGCCAAGGAGGACGAGGACCTGACGTGGGAGCACTGGGCGCACCGCGTCCAGAAGTACCTCGCCCATGTCGAGATGCTCTTCTCGCCCGAGCTGTTCATCATCGGCGGCGGCGTCAGCCGCAAGTCTGAGAAGTTCCTGCACTTCATCGAGGGCATCAAGGCGGAGATCGTCCCGGCGCAGCTGCAGAACAACGCGGGGATCGTCGGGGCGGCGATGCGGGCGGCGAACCAGGATTGAGGCCTCTTCGAGGGCACCCCTTTTCTCGGGGTGCCCTCGAAGAGGGCGGGGCCGGGGGAGGCGGAGGCTCACACGGGCGGGCGGTTCCCCGCGGACCGGCGGCTCATCAGGCGGATCTTGCGGACGGTCGCGATGACGCCGGCGACCAGCGTTCCCCCGTAGAGCCAACCGGCCTGCGTCGCCAGGGCGGTGAACAGGCCCATCAGCCGGCCGCCGAGGCCGCCGCCGCTGTCGGCCACCGGCAGGAGCCCCACGGCGAAGGCGATCGGCACCACGACCGGCGCGGTCACCAGATCGCCCCGCCGGATCCAGAGGGCGGTCAGCGCGCACACGGGGACGAACAGCACGCCGTACACCGTCAGCGACGACCCGAACAGCAGCTCGTCGACACAGCCGAGCAGGAACATCAGCGTCCCGCAGAACAGCCCGCCGCCGAGCCCGGTGAGCCGGGGGTTGGGCATCCGCCGCACGGCCTGGACCGGCGGCTGCGCGGACTTCCGTACCGTCGCGGGACGGCGCGGCGGACCACCGCCCCTGCCCGCCCGGGCCGGCGTACCGGGTCTGCCGGGCCGCGCCGGGCTGCCGTTCGCGCCCCGGACCGCCTGCGGGGGCAGGGGCGGGGTTGCGCCGCGTCGCGTTCCGTACTGCCGGGGTCGCGTCCTGTGTTGCTCCACTGGACCAACTTAGGTCGGTTTATGTGCCGAATCGCTCTTCAGACACGCCGTCGGCCGGACCTTGGCCAAGCGTTCGATACGTCGCCGGGGCGGGGCCGGGCACGCCGTAGACTGGTGGATCGGCCCCCAGGGCCTCTCCGGCCTGCCCTGGCCCCGTCCTCTCACGCCAGCCCTCTCACTCCGGGAAGTCGCACCGTGTCGCTCACGATCGGAATCGTCGGTCTGCCGAATGTCGGCAAGTCGACCCTGTTCAACGCCCTGACCAAGAACGACGTGCTGGCGGCCAACTACCCGTTCGCCACGATCGAGCCGAACGTCGGTGTGGTGGGCGTCCCCGACCCCCGCCTCGCCAAGCTGGCCGAGATCTTCAAGTCGGAGCGGATCCTGCCGGCCACCGTCGACTTCGTCGACATCGCGGGCATCGTGCGCGGCGCGTCCGAGGGCGAGGGGCTGGGCAACAAGTTCCTGGCGAACATCCGTGAGTCCGACGCGATCTGCCAGGTCATCCGCGCCTTCAAGGACGAGAACGTCGTGCACGTCGACGGCAAGGTCTCGCCGAAGGACGACATCGAGACGATCAACACCGAGCTGATCCTCGCCGACCTCCAGACGGTCGAGAAGGTCCTGCCGCGCCTCCAGAGGGAGTCCCGGATCAAGAAGGACACCGTGCCGAAGGTGAAGGCCGTCGAGGAGGCCAAGGAGATCCTGGAGAAGGGCGACACCCTGTTCTCCCAGGGCATCGTCCAGGGCAGCGAGCGCGCCGAGCTCCTGCACGACCTGCACCTGCTCACCGCCAAGCCCTTCCTCTACGTCTTCAACGTCGACGAGGACGAGCTGGTCGACGAGGACTTCAAGACCGAGCAGCGTGCCCTGGTCGCCCCCGCCGAGGCGATCTTCCTCAACGCCAAGCTGGAGGCGGACCTCGCCGAGCTGGACGAGGAGGAGGCCATGGAGCTGCTGGAGTCGGTCGGTGTCGAGGAGCCCGGCCTCACCACCCTCGCCCACGTCGGCTTCACCACCCTCGGCCTGCAGACCTACCTGACGGCCGGCCCCAAGGAATCCCGCGCCTGGACCATCAAGAAGGGCGCCACCGCCCCCGAGGCCGCCGGTGTCATCCACACCGACTTCCAGAAGGGCTTCATCAAGGCGGAGGTCATCTCCTTCGACGACCTGGTGGAGACCGGCTCGGTGGCGGAGGCCCGCGCGAAGGGCAAGGCCCGCATGGAGGGCAAGGACTACGTCATGCAGGACGGGGACGTGGTGGAGTTCCGGCACGGAGGAACCTCTGGCTCCGGGAAGAAGTGACCGACGAGCATGGGGATCTGACCGCTCATGTCCGGGGTGCTCTCGCTGAGGTGCTCGTGGCGGAAGCGATCTACGGGAGGCATGCAGATGTGGTGCTGCACGCGCCGAGGCACCCGGGCTATGACGTATCGAGCGAAGCGGGTGGCTTGCGAGTGGACGCCAAGGTCTCCGTGCTCGTTGAGGCGGACCTCGACGGTAACGGCACGGAACCCGCGGCCGAGTGAAACGCTGGGACTCGCCCCGATGTACTGCATGAGTCGGCCACGCACCTCGGGTTGGTTGTCCTCGACGACTCGTTGACGGCGCTCAGACTGTTCGAGGGCGGCGAGGCCGTGCTCAGTGGTGAAGTCGTCGCCCACGGGCGAGTGTTTCTGGTACCCGGCGATGTGGCGCGGGCGGAGGCGCAGCCGGTCTGGAGTGCACGCCACGGACGTCCGAGCGCGTGACGTTTCCGCTACCTCGGGCTGAGCGTGATCGAGCCGTTCGAGGTGGACTTCCAATCTGGTTCGAGCCCTGCAGGGATGAAGTAGCCCCAGTCGTTGCCTGGCTCGAGGCCCCCGCGATCCCATGAGGCCACTCTCGCGGACGGCAGGCACAGCCTGGATCAGGTCTACCAGGCCCTCCGGGAGAACCGGGAGATCTTCGAGCGGGAACTCCGCAGGGACGACCTGACCTGGGAGCAGAGGAAGCACCTCCTCGAACTCATCCAGGAAACGGCAAGACTTGCTTCTCAGAAGGACACCGAGCACAAGCGCCACGTGGACGGTCTGCTGAAGAAGACCATGGTCGGTGTCGGTTCCGCGCTCGCTCTGGGTGTGGTCTTCGTCGGAGGCCGGATCCTGGCCCAAGGCAAGGAAGAACCCAATGACTCCGGGGAGTCGTGAGACCTGGCGGGCGGCGCCGGTCCGTGATCTCTGTGACCGTCTCATCGACCGGGCCGCGCTGGGCTATGACCCGCGCTGAGCGCAGGGGCGTTGTCAGTGGTACGCGTCAGACTCGGAACACGGTACACACCCGTGCCGGCCGTCTGTCCACGCACCTCACTCCCCTCCACCCGCAAGGAACGGTCATGGCACGTCTGCACAAGCAGTTCGCCCCCAGTGGCGGACGACACGGCGATGGTGATCCCGACGTCGGTCGTCGACCTGCGGGCGCTGGCGGATGTCCGCGAGCGGTATATGGCCGCGGTGGAGGCGCACCTTCGTCCCCGGGGCCGCGCCCGCCGCCTCCTCCCGCGCGTCCCGCGCCCGCGCCGCGCCATGCCACCCCCACCCGTGCCCGCTCCCCCGGTCGTTGGGACGGCCCCAGGTGCTCCCGGCGGCCCCGTGGGCGGCTCGCCGTGACAACTACCCGGCGAATTCCGTGCACTTGGAGAAGTGCTGGGATCACATCCACTGGTGAAGTCCGACCCAACCCGGGCGGATCGCTCAGGGAGAGAGGTCGAGCACCCGGACGTCGGCCCCGCCCCAGGCCTTGGGCTGGACGGTGGCGACGCGTGCCCCATCCAGGCGCTCGGGGCCGGGCATGGCCACATGGTGGGTGTGGCACCAGCCCAGAGACCGCTCGTGGCCCGAGGCGGCCAAGACGGCGGCGAGATCGAGCGGATGAAAAACCACCTGGTCGAGCATGCCGAGGTGGCCGGCGAGTCCGGTGCGTACCCGGTCCGCTTCGGCGAGTGCGGCCAGCGCGACGTGGACGCGCCAGGCCCCGGTCTCGGCGGCCTGGTACAGAAGGCGGGAGGCCAGGACGTTGCCTGAGCCCAGAGCGAGCAGCGCGCTGTCGTCGAGGACTACATCGACAGGGGCGACAGGGTTCACACGGCGCTGCCGAGCCGGCGCGTGAGCTCATCGTCCGCTGCGCGGTCCTGCTCGGGATCCGGGGCGTAGCCGGAGAGCGCGTGCAGGACTTCGAGGGTCTTCGCGACCTGCTCGTCCCGCTCGCTCTGCGTGAGGGTGTGGGTGGCGAATTCGCCGACGAGCCCCGCGATCGTGGTGTCCTTCTCGGCGGCCAGGATCGCCAGCCGGTCCCGGATGCTGCTCTCGACCTTGATCGTTGTGTGTGCCATGCCTGACAGAATACATCGGGTATACCCGCCCGGGGAGATGATTGAGGTAGCTGCTTGCGCCTCCTCGGTCAAGGGCCGAGGGGACGGCCGGTAGGTATGATTTCGCAAGCGCGGCCCCGCAGTCCGACTCCTGAGCGACCTCCCTTCCACCGGCGTGCGTCCGGTGCCGCTCAGGCCTCTGTACCCTTGAAGTAGTCGCCCTGCCTGAACTTCTCCGACGCCTCGCTCCAGTCCTCGGGGTGGGAAACGGGCAGCAGTCGGTGCTGCTGCTCGTGAGTGCTGTCGTACGGCGTCTGCGCCTCGAGCTTGATCCTGCTGTGGTCCTTGACGAGGAGCATCTCGACGACCTGCGCCGCGGTCTGCAGACCGCGGCGATGGACCCCGCCGAGATGTCGGCGGGGGAGTGGACTGCGTCGCCGGACCCGTCGAGGTCGATGTAGAACCCGGCCATCTTCTCCTCGTCGGCGCGCCGGCCGGCGGTCTCCGCTTCGCTCTTCTTCTGCGCGAGGAAGGCATTCCAGCCGTCCTGCGACTCGTCCTCCGGGTGCTCGATCGCCCCGTAATCGCCCCAGAATGCGGCGAGCTCCTGGCCGAAGACGAAGGACTCATGTACTTCACCGCGTGGTGGCGACCCGGCCGGGCGGTCGAGCCGCTTGTCCGCGAGGCGCTCGCCCGGATACTGCCCGATGACCGGCTCCCTCTGACGCCCGCAGTAGGCGGCTACTGGACTCGCACCAACGACGTCGAGATCGACATCGTCGGGGCGGACCGCGCCCCCATCGCCAAGGAGCTGCTCTTCGTCGGCTCCGTCAAGTAGCTGGAGCAGTCGCCCTTCGACCGGCACGACCTGGCAGCTCTCCATCGACACCGGGCCGCCCTCACCGACGAACCTGTTCCAGTCGTGGCGGTCGCGCGCAGCGGAGTCGACTGTCCAGGGCTCGATGCCGCCTACGGCCCCGGTGATTTGCTGACGGCTTGGCCGCTGTGACCGGTGGTTTCCAGGCGCGCCCGACCACGGTTCGCGGAAGATCGCAATGACGGAGTCGGCCCCTTGCTGTCGCCCGTGCTGGGACGGTGCTGGGTTTTGTGATGGGACGTCACTTGTCCGGCTTCGCTTGAGACGGTCGCGAGTGGTACGTCATTCGGTACTACTTGATACAGGGAGTCAGTCCATGTCGATCACTGCGAGCGAAGCACGCAAGGCTCTCTTTCCGCTGATCAAGAAGGTCAACGACGATCACGAGGCCATCGAGATCGTCTCCAAGCATGGCAATGCCGTGCTCGTCTCGGCCGAGGATTACGCGGCACTGCGCGAGGGCTCGTACCTGCTGCGCTCCCCTGCGAACGCACGGCGACTGCTCAAGGCGTACGAGAACGCTCTGGGCAACATCAACGTGTCGGAGCGCGAGCTGATCGATCCGGATGCTGCGGATCCCGCCGAGGGCGCTGCGTGAGGCTTGTCTTCGAGGATCAGGGCTGGGAGGACTACACGTCCTGGCTCAAGAACGACGGCAAGGTGCTCGCTCGGATCAACAGGCTCATCGAGGACGTCAGACGCGATCCCTTCACGGGGATCGGCAAGCCCGAGCCGCTCAAGGACCACTTGCCCGGGGCGTGGTCGAGGCGGATCGATGACGAGCACCGTCTCGTCCACCTGGTCACCGACAAAGAGATCATCATCCTCGCCGCTCGCTACCACTACTGACCGTGGAGCGGCAGGACGGAGGAGATTGAGGACGCGGCCGGCGGGTGGTTGGCCGTTCAGCGAGGTGTGGAAGCGCTCGGCGGCCCGGGGAGTGGCGGAGGGCGGGCGAGACGGGCAGGCGAGATGGGCCGATGGCCTGTGGTGGGAGGGCCGGGGTGATCGCCCCGGCCCTCTCCTGCTGGTTTTCCTGCCGTCCCAGGAATCGGGCCGCCGGGCGCCCTTGGTGCGGCGCCCGGCGGTCGGCGTACCGTCAGCTGGTGGGCATCAGGACGGTGTCGATGATGTAGACGTTGGCGTTGGCGGTCTTCACGTTGCCGCAGACCACCTTCGCGGAGTCGTTCACCGTGTAGGACTCGCCCGATCCCGAGGTGGCGACCTTCGACTTCTCCAGTGTGTCGAAGGAGCCGTTCTCCAGGTCCGTGGGCGTGAGCTTCTGGCCCACGACGTGGTAGGTGAGGATCTTGGTCAGCTGGGCCTTGTCGTTCAGGACCTTGTCGAGGGTGGCCTTCGGGATCTTGGCGAAGGCGTCGTCGGTGGGCGCGAACACGGTGATGTCCTGGGCGTTGTTGAGGGTGTCGAGCAGGCCGGCCTTCTTGACCGCGGTGACCAGGGTGGACAGGGCGGGATTGTTGGAGGCGGCGGTCGCGACAGGGTCCTGGGCCATGCCGTCGAAGGATCCGGCGCCGGTCGTGGGCACTGAGGAACAGGCCGACCCGAACGGCTCGTCCGCCGAGGCGGCGCTGCCGGAGCCGGCCATGCCGTCGTCCGGCGCGTCGGACGACGCGGCCGCCTTCGGCGAGGAGTCGGACTCGGCGGAGTCGCTGCTGTTGTCCGAGCAGGCGCTCAGAGCCAGCGGCAGGACGGCCGCGGCGGCCACGGTCGCGGCGATGCGGCGGATACGGGTGCTCATGGTGTTTCTCCTGTTGGTCGGCGCAGCCTGGGCCGCGTTCATACGGGGTTGCGGAACAGTGGTGGGAGGGGTCAGCCGACGGTCACGACCACGGAGTGCCATCCGCTGGCGCCGTCGGGGATGGTGCGGGTGCGCTTCTCGGTCTGCACCTGGCCGGTGCGGTCGGTGGCGCGCACGGTGAGGGTGTGGCCGCCCTTGGTGGCCTGCCAGGGGAAGGACCACTGACGCCAGGTGTCGCGGGTGTCCTCGGCGGCGAGCCGGGCCTCCTGCCAGGGGCCGTCGTCGATGCGGATCTCGACCTTGTCGATGCCGCGGTGCTGGGCCCAGGCGACCCCGGCGACCATGACGGTGCCGGCCTGGGGGCGGGCGAACGGCTTGGGGGTGTCGACGCGCGACGCGGTCTTGATCGGCGCCTTGCGTGCCCAGCCGCGCTTGACCCAGTAGGGGTCGTAGGACGCGAACGTGGTGAGCTCGATCTCCTTGACCCACTTGCAGGCGGAGACGAAGCCGTACAGGCCGGGCACCACCATGCGGACCGGGAAGCCGTGCGCGAACGGCAGCGGTTCGCCGTTCATGCCGACGGCGAGCAGCGAGTCCCGGCCGTCCATGACGTCCTCGACCGGGCTGCCGATGGTCATGCCGTCCACCGACCGGGCCACCAGCTGATCGGCCGGTCCTCCCCGGGAGGGCGGCCGCACGCCGCACTCGGCCAGCAGATCGGCCAGGCGTACGCCGATCCAGCGGGCGTTGCCGGCGTACGGGCCGCCGACCTCGTTCGACACGCAGGTCAGCGTGATGTCGCGCTCGATCAGCTCGCGCCGCAGCAGGTCGTCGAAGGAGAGCGTGACCGGACGGCGCAGGCCCTTGCCGTGGATGCGCAGGCGCCAAGTGTCTGCGTTCACCTTGGGCACCACCAGTGCGGTGTCGACGCGGTAGAAGTCACCGTTCGACGTGGTGAAGGAGCTGACTTCGGGGATCCTCAGCTGGGCGCCCCGGGGAATCGCCGGGGCGGCCGAGGCGGGCCGGGGCAGGACGAACCGGTTGCGTGAGGCAACGGCGTTCTGGCCGCTCGAACCGTTCAGTGTCCGGCCGAGCGCACCGGCCCCGGCGGACGCTGCGGCAGCGGCGCTCGCCGCGATCACGAAGCCACGGCGGTCCCAGCCGATGCCGGAGACCGGAGCACGCTGCCCGCCCCGGACCCCGTCCGCGCCCATGCCCGCGTCCGCGCCCACACCCTCGCCCTCGCCCTCGGCAGGTTCGGCTGCGGGGCGCCGGGGCGCGAGGCGGCCCACCAGGAGGTAGAGGACCACGGCTCCCGCGATCGCGCCCGCCACGGAGGGAAGAGCGTCGGACGGGCTGGTCGAATCGGGCCGGGTGGTGGCCGCCGCCGCTCCGGCCATTCCGAAGACCAGGACGCCGAAAGCCCCGATACGCCTGAATCGCAGTGCGGCGATTCCCAGGACCGCTGCGAAAAGCGCCAGCATCGCGAGAATTCCGAGCTGAAGAATCAGCTTGTCGTGGGTGCCGAAATTCCGGATCGCCCAGTCCTTCACCGCCGCCGGCGTGCGGTCGATGGCCGCGCCTCCCACCGCCACCACCGGACTCGCCTGCGGCCGTACCGCCGCCGACACCAGTTCAGCGACGGCGAGTGAGGCGAACCCGGCCAGGATGCCGCTGAACGCACCCAGCGTCAGCCGCAGCGGGCCGAAGTGCTGTCGCGTTTTCTTCTCGTCGTCGATCACGTGGGGAATCCGGCTCCGAAAGCCCGCCGGATTGGTCGACGGCCCGATCGGATGAAGTTTTTTCCCCGACCAATCCGCATCCGATCCGGCTACGGATATCAAGGGCACGCGGTGGGCACGCGGTGTGGGCGGGATTCGAAGAGCGGCTTCTTGCCATGGCCGTCCAGAGGAGACGGGGCCCCGCCGTGAAAAGCGGGGCCCCGTCTCCTTTTGTCTCCTCAGGTCTTCTCAGCATCTCCTCAGGCGGGGAAATCCATCAGGGCGAGCGGGGCGGAGGTGGGCTGCTTCGAGCCCCCCGCGGGTTCGACGGTGATCCCCATGCCCGACGCCGCGTCCACGGCGCCCTGCATCAGGACGGCCTGGTCGCCGCGGCCGGGGTCCATCAGGCCGGCGGATCGCATGGTGCCGCCGTCGTCGAACCACAGCTGATAGACCTTCCCCGCGGGCGGTCGCGCCATCCCGGAGACGAGGAACACCGCCTTGTCCCGGTCGCGTGAGACAACCACGGTGCCGGTGGCGCCGTCGGCCAGCTTCGCGGCCCGGGTCCTGGAATCGGGCGCGGCCAGTACGGCGCTGATCTGCGCTGTGCCCTGTTCGGCCCGGCGTGCCTGGCCGAGCGCGTCCTCGGCGCGCTGGTGCTGCCACACCGCTGTTCCGCCGAGTGCGGCAGCCGCCGCCAGACAGGCCGCCAGTGCCCACCGGGACAGCGGACGCGCAAGCGCCACCGCGCGGCCCGCGCGGCCCGCGCGGGCGGCCGGCCTGCCGGGTGCCTCCTGGCGAACGGTGGTGATCCGGCGCAGCACCTGGCCGCGCATCTCCCGGCGGGGTGCGACGGAGACCGCGAGGCCCAGGCGGGCCGCGGTGGCGGACAGTTCGGCGGCCTCCTGGGCGCACGGCTCGCAGTCCGCGAGGTGTCGCTCGAACGCCTCGCGCTCCTCGTCGGGCAGGGCGTGCAGGGCGTAGGCGCCGGTCAACCGGTGCAGGTCGGCGGTGATCACGCGGTCACCCCCAGACAGTCGCGCAGCCGGATGAGTCCGTCGCGCAGTCGGGTCTTGACCGTGCCCAGCGGAAGCGCCAGCGCCTCCGCCACCTGGCGGTAGGTCAGACCGCGGTAGTAGGCCAGGGTGACGGCCTGGCGCTGGATCTCGGTCAGCGTGCGCAGACAGCGCCGCACCTGTTCCCGCTCCAGCCGCGCCTCCACCTGTTCGGTCACCTCGTCGTACTCGGGTGTCCGCTCCAGAAGCGCGGCCTTGTGGTCACGGGCCGCCGCGGCCTCCACCGAGCGCACCCGGTCCACCGCCCGGCGGTGCGCCAGGGTGAGGATCCAGTTGATGGCCGTCCCGCGGTCGGAACGGTAGCGGGGAGCGGTGCGCCACACCTCCACCAGAACCTCCTGCGCCACCTCCTCCGACTGCGCCCGATCGCGCAGGACGGCACGCACGACACCCAGCACCGGGCTCACGACGGTGTCGTAGACGGAGGCGAAGGCCTGCTCGTCACCCAGGGCCACCCGGTCCACCAACTCCTCCAGGTCCGGCTCGACCGATGGATTTCTGCCGATATGCACGGCCTCTTTCACGGCACCCTCCGCGGTGGGGACATCTCCGGACGTAATCCGATCCTGACCGGCCGGGGGATTGGTCCTGGCGACATGAGAAGACGGATGACGCGTGACGGCGCGGCCAGGCGGCGCGGCGCGACGCGGCTGAGCGGAGCAGAGGGCTGCCTCCCTCGAAGAGCATCCTCCCTGGGGCGCCCGAGCGTATCCGGCTGGGCAGGTGCCTGTTCCGGCCGAGCTGTCCGCTGGACCGAGTCCACACGGCCAGGCGATGCCGGGAGGCGGCGGCGCGGAGGCGCGGGCCGTGCGGGGTGGGCGGAATCGCCACGCCTCGTGTTCCCGCCTCGTGCTGCCGCCGCCGCGTGTTCCCGTCTCGTGCTGCCGCCTCATGCTCCCGCCGCGTGTCATGCCAGCGGGTCGTGGCCCCCGTTCAGGGCGAATGCCTCCACCGGGTGTCCCGCACGTCGCCCGGGGGACGCTGGGCGAGACGCCACAGAGATGTGGCCCGCGGCTTTCCGCTGGTGCTGGTCGTCGTCGTCGCAGAGGTCGCCCTTCGCCGCGCGCAGGAGGCCGACGATCCGGCGGCCGGAGGCGTGTCCCGGCGACTCGCCGCCGTCCTCGTGCTGCCCAGCGTCCTGCGACTGTTTTGAAGCCGCCACTTCTTCAGCTCGCGGCTCACTTCTTCCTCAGCGCGGACGGCTTGTGCACCGCGGACTTGCCGGACTTCTCGCTGCGGACCTGGTACTGCGGATCCTCGGGCGAGGCGTCCACCGTCCGCCCCGCGGCTTCCGTCCGCTCGGTGATCTCCTTCTCCACCTCGCCCTCGGCCTGGCTGCCGTGACTGCTCCAGGCGACCTTGTCACCCTTCTTCGGCTTCCTGCCCTCACCACGGCTCTTCGCCATCCCGCTCTCCTTCACCGCGCCCTGTGTGCACAGCCCGCTGCCCGCTGCCTGTCTCCCAGAGTGCGGGCTTTCTGTCCGCGTCGCAGCTCCGAGCAGGCGCGACCGAGGCCGGACCGAGTACGTATCCGGCGGGGACGGTGTCAGAACCGCCGCTCCACCGACTCCGCGAACCGCACGAGCAGCCGGGAGAACTCGCGGACGTCCGCCTCGGGCCAGTCCGTGACCAGGTCGTCGAAGGTCCGCTGCTGGTACTCCGTGGACCGGGCGAGGAGCTCCTCGCCCGCCGGTGTCAGGGAGAGCATCCTGCGGCGGCTGTCCCGCTCGGACGGGCTGTGGGTGACGTAGCCGCTCTTCACCGCGTCCGAGACCATGCGGCTGGCGGTCGAGGGGTCCAGTTTCAGCCGCTCGGCCACGGAGCCCACGGTCACCTCGGCATCCGGCACCGAGGGGTCCCCGACGGCCTGGACCACCTGGATGTGGATCAGCCGGTCCTGCTCGACGGAGCCCGGCCGGCGGCCCAGGACACGTACCACGCGGAACAGCGCCGGGCCGACGGCGCGCATCCGGGAAGCGAGGTCGTCCACGCTGCTCATGGCGGGACCGTTGATCGGTGTCGGTCTCGGCCTGACGACCCAGGTGTACGCGCTCGCGGTGATGAACCACGCGCCGATGCGGGATCTCGGGGCCGCCGTCTCGCTCCACACGCTCAGCCGCCAACTCGGCGGCGCGCTGGGGCTCGCGGCGTTCAACGCCCTCTTCCACGCCCGTCTGGTCGCCGGCCTGTCCGGACTGACCGCGGAGCAGGCGCGCTCGGCCGAACGCCCGGAGAACGTCCGCGGGATGACCGGGAACCTGCGAGAAACCGTCCTGGACGCCTACGACGCCGCGGTCGACCGGGTCTTCCTGGTGGCCGCGTGCGTCCTGCTGGCGGCGCTCGTCCCCGCGCTGCTCCTGAAGTTCCCGAGCCGGGCCGGTCGGCCTCGGTGAGGGGGCGGTGGCAGGCCGCGGACGCCCCCGCCCGCGCCCATGAAAGGCCGCCGCTCAGCGGCCCGCCGAGCAACTCCCGCGCCCCCGCGCGCGCTTGCCCCGCGGATGCGCGGAGGGCCACCGCCGAGCCCTTTCGCGCCGCCCCCGCCCGGTTCGCCGCGTCGGCCGCCGGCGTTCCTCCCCGTCCGCCCCGCGCATACCATGCGCTCTGTCGTACGTCAGTTCCGTACGTGTCGTCGTCGCGGCCCCCGCCCGAACCAGGAGCACGGTACTCGTGTCCATACCCCCGCCCCCTGGGGCCCCTCAGCCGCAGGAGCCCCAAGGGCCGTACGCGCAGGGCCAGTACCCGCCGGTTCCCGGGCCGCCGCAGGGGCCGTACGCGGCCCACGGCCAGCCGCCCTACCAGGTCTGGGGGCAGGGCTACAGCCCGTACACCCGGCCGGCGCCCGTCAACGCCCTCGCCGTCGCCTCGCTGGTCCTCGGCATCCTGTGCTGCGTCCCGGCCGCGGGGCTCGTGCTGGGGCTGATCGCGCTCGGGCAGGTCCGGCGGAAGGGCGAGCGAGGGCGGAGCATGGCCATCACCGGTTCCGTGCTCTCGTCCGTCGGGCTCGCGCTGTGGGTCGTCCTGCTCGCCACGGGCGGCCTCTCGGCGGTGTGGGAGGGCTTCAAGGAGGGCGCGCGGGACAACGGTTCACTGACGCGCGGGGAGTGCTTCGACGCGCCCGGCGGCCTGGAGGGCTCGTTGTACGACCTCGACGAGGTGTCCTGCGCCGGCGAGCACGACGGGGAGGTGTTCGCCGTCGTCCGGCTGCCGGGCGGCCGCTTCCCCGGCGACGACGAGGTCACCGCCACCGCCGAGGACGAGTGCCACGCGCTGCGGTCCTCGTACGCCATGGACGCCTGGGCCGTACCGGAGGGCGTGGACGTGTACTACATCCTCCCGTCCGCCGAGAGCTGGGGATACGGGGACCGGGAGATCATCTGCGCCTTCGGCGACACGGACGAGCGGGCGAGTCTGGAGGGCGGCTCGCTGCGCAACGACGAGACGACGCTCGACGCCGACCAGGTCGCCTACCTCAAGGCGGTCGGCGTCCAGGAGGCCGCCCTGGACTCGGCGCCCCTGGAGGGTCCCGAGGACGATCTGGCCGCCCACACGGAGTGGGCCGCGCGGGTGTCCGCCGCGCTCACCGAGGAGGCCGGCCTGCTGGACGACCACGCGTGGCCCGCGGACGCGAAGGAGCCGGTCGCGGCCCTCGTGCGGGAGCTGGAGGCCCTGGAGAAGCCGTGGGCGAAGGCGGCGGCAGCCGACGACCTGGACACGTTCTACGAGCACTTCGACGAGGCGACCGGCCTGGAGAGCCCCGACCGCTCCGTCACCGCCCGCGAGGCTCTGGGGCTCGCCACGACCCCACCGTCGTACGAGGGCGGGGTCGGCGGTGCGGGCGACGGCGGAGGTGACGCGGAACTGGAGGTGTGACGGCGTCCATAGCGGAGAGAAAGTGCCTGGGTAACCCCATCGCGGGCACAAGTCATCACATCGAGTGATTCTCTGGCCTTTGCTTGCATGGCGGAACCCACGGTTGCCAGGCTGTCGCTGTCTGTACAACCTGATGGGAGCGGCCAGTGACATTCGGTGAGCAGCCGGCGTACCTGCGCGTCGCGGGCGATCTCCGCAAGAAGATCGACGACGGTTCGCTGCCACCGCACACCCGCCTCCCGTCCCAGGCCAGGATCCGTGAGGAGTACGGCGTCTCGGACACCGTCGCGCTGGAGGCGCGCAAGGTGCTGATGGCCGAGGGGCTGGTCGAGGGCCGCTCCGGCTCCGGGACGTACGTGCGCGAGCGGCCCGTAC
Source organism: Streptomyces sp. NPDC003011 (assembly GCF_053591515.1). NCBI lineage: Bacteria > Bacillati > Actinomycetota > Actinomycetes > Kitasatosporales > Streptomycetaceae > Streptomyces > Streptomyces sp. NPDC003011. The sequence continues at coordinate 60,423 of NZ_JBSFTY010000033.1, read as the reverse complement.
CCCGCCGGATCGCCCGCTCCGGCTACCGCCCGGCCGGCGGCGCCACGCCGTTCCGGCAGGAGCAGGCCGACGCTGAGGCGCGCGGCACCTGGGAGTCCAGCAGCGCCCAGACCGAGGCGGGTGCGGCCGTCGCCGAACGGCTCGCCATCCGGCCCGGTGACCGCGTGATGTGCACGAAGTACGTCTTCCGGGAGGCCGGCGAGGCGATGATGCTCTCCACCTCCTGGGAGCCCCTCGCCGTCACCGGCCGCACGCCGGTGATGCTGCCCGAGGAGGGCCCCCTCGGCGGCATGGGCGTGGTCGAGCGGATGGCCGCCATCGACGTCGTCGTGGACAACGTCACCGAGGAGGTCGGCGCCCGCCCCGGCCTCGCCGAGGAGCTGCTCGCCCTCGGCGGTGTCCCCGGCCATGTCGTCCTGGTCGTCCGGCGGACGTACTTCGCCTCGGGCCGCCCGGTGGAGACGGCCGACCTGGTGATCCCGGCCGACCGCTACCAGGTCGCCTACCACCTGCCGGTGAAGTGACACGCTCCTCCGGTGAAGTGACGCGCCCCTCCGGTGAAGTGGCGCACGCCCTCCTGGCAGTTGCCCCCGGCCAGCGCCCAACCGGAGCCCCTTGAGGCGGGGTTGGTATCCAGCCGTTCTCGCAGGTCGGCGTGGGCGCGCCGGGCATGCCGCTGACCGGATGCGTCGACAGGGAGCGGGGGCGTGCCCGGCCCTGTGCGCCCCCTGGAGTGGCGGTGCGCCCTGGCCGGTTGCGTACCTCTTTGTGAAAAGCCGTGTTCGCTGCGTAAAGGTTGGGCGTAGGCTCGGGCATATGCGGATTGCGGTTTCCTTATCGGGCGGGGCGCGGAGCGGGCCGCGGGCGGGAAGTGGAGGGACGCGATGAACGACGGCACGATCACTCTTCCCTGGCTCGTCATACGGCAGGACGACAACGGCAATCGCTATCGCGTGGGCAGGTACGCGACCCGGGCCGAGGCCCAGAAGATCGCGGACAGCCTCGGCGGTCGCGGCCACAAGCAGCTGTACTGGGTCGAGCGCATAGGCCCGAACGGAGCGAGTTCGGCCGGCTGATCCCGCCCGCGCCGGCCCGCTTCGCTCCCGTAGGCTCCGGCGCATGACGGAACGGATCGTGGTGGTGGGGGCCGCCCTCTTCGACGGCGGCCGCCTCCTCGCCGCGCGCCGCAGCGCGCCCCCCGAACTGGCCGGGCGCTGGGAGCTGCCCGGCGGCAAGGTCGAGCGGGGTGAGGCACCCGAGGCCGCCCTCGTGCGCGAGCTGCGCGAGGAACTCGGCGTCGCGGCCGAGGCCGTCGAGCGGGTGCCGGGGGAGTGGCCCCTGAAGGCGCCGTACGTCCTCCAGGTGTGGACCGCGCGCCTGCTCCCCGCCTCCGGCGCCCCGAGGCCCCTCCAGGACCACGACGCACTGCGCTGGCTGACGCCCGGCGACCTCTGGGACGTGGACTGGCTGGACCAGGACGTGCCCGCCGTGCGCGCGGCCCTCGCGCTCCACGGCACCGGCGCGCGCTGACCGGCCGCTACGCCGTTCGTGCCACAGTCCGCCACGCGGGACGGTACTGGGCGCGCGATACCGGGTATGTGCCCATCAACCCCACGAAAACGGACATGGGTGAGCTGGCTGGCCCGGGATGTGATCGGCGTGATCGACACCGAAGGCGACTGGGCCGAGTGGACCTTCCCCGCGGAACCGGGCGCCGTGCGCGCGGCCCGTACCGCCGTCCGCGTCCGGCTGCGCGCCTGGGACCTCGACAGCCTCGTCGATCTGGCGGCCCTGCTGGTCAGCGAGCTCGTCACCAACTCCCTGCGGCACGCCACCGGCCCCATCGGCGTCCGGCTGGTGCGCCCCGAGCGCCTCGGTGATGTCCTGCTGGTGGAGGTCTCCGACCCGCTCCCGGACCCGCCCCGCGAGCGGGTCGCCCGCCCCGAGGACGAGGGCGGCCGGGGGCTGCAACTGGTCGCCCGCTCCTCGCGCCGCTGGGGCACCCGGCCCGGCGACGCGGGCAAGACGGTGTGGTTCGAACTCGCGGTCCCGGGATGACCCGGGGCTGTACGCCGGCACCCGCGCCGTCGAGGGACCGGTTCGGGCCGGTGGCGGTTGTCAGAAGGGGTGATTCGACGACGTGTCCGCTGGTTAGAAGAGGGGAAGTGTTGTCGCGGTCCGGACCGAAAACCATCGGGACCGTGCTGTGATCGTGAACACCGTGTTGTGCGGCGCCGTAGTGCTGGATACTGCGGGCAGCCGCCGCCGGTGACCGGTGCCGGACGCGGTGAGCTGGAGGGGACGGTTCGCGTGAGCGAGATACCAGCGAAGGCCACGGAGTCCGAGGACCCGTCGGGCGGCGCTAGGGTCAGGGCCACGGCTGACGCCGCGGCGGAGCCCGTGCGGGGCGACGTGCCGCCCGGCGACGCCATGTGGCAGAGCAGCCCGCCCGGCTCGATCTACGACTACATCAAGGTCGCCTCCTTCTCCATCGGCCCCGACGGGCTGGTCGACCAGTGGAGCCTGCGCGCCGAGCAGCTGTTCGGCATCCCCGTCGAGCGTGCCGTCGGCATGGACCCCATCGAGGCGTTCATCGATCCCGATCTGCACGAGCGGGGCCAGCGCAAGATGGCCGAGATCCTCGACGGCCGGGAGTGGACCGGAGTGGTGCCCTTCCGGATACCGGACACGGCGGCCGGAGAACCCGGCCGGCAGGGCCTCGCCGAGGTCTACGTCATGCCGACGCGCACCGAGGCCGGCGAGAAGGCCGCCGTCTGCATCGTCGTCGACGTCCGCACCCTGCGGAGTATCGAGACCGACCTCGCCGCCTCGCAGGCCATATTCGGCCAATCTCCGTTCGGCTTCCTGCTCATCGACCCCGACTTCCGGGTCCGCCGGGCCAACCAGCGCTTCGCCTCCACCTTCGGCGGCACCCCCGACGACCACCGGGGCCGCGGGGTGCACGACTACCTGCCGCGACCCGAGGCCGAGCGGGTCGCGGCCACCCTGCGCCGGGTCCTGGAGACCGGCGACTCCATCACGGACATGCACGTCACGGGGTTCGTGCCGGGCTCCGAGGAACGCCGCCACTGGTCCGTCAACCTGTACCGCGTGCACAGCGGTTCCGGCCGCCCCATCGGCATCGCCTGGCTCGGGACCGACATCACCTCCCGCCGCGCCGCCGCCCGCGAGGCCGCCGCCGCCCGGCGCAATCTCGCCCTGCTGAACGAGGCCGGCGCCCGCATCGGCAACTCCCTCGACCTGGAGACCACCGCCCGCGAACTGCTCGACGTCGTCGTTCCCGGCTTCTGCGACCTCGCCACCGTCGACCTCTACCAGGGGCTGCTCGTGGGCGACGAGACACCGCCGGGTCTCGCCGACGGCAGCGCGGAACTGCGCCGGGTCGCCTTCGCCAGCGCGGTCTCCGACGCGCCCTTCGCCGGCAGCGGCAAGCCGGTCGCGGTCGGCGCGGTCCACCACTACCCGTTCAACTCGCTCTGCGCGGACGCCCTGCGCACCGCCAAGACGCAGCACATCCCCGCCGAGGAGGGCGGCCTCGTTCAGTCCACGCTCGCCGTGCCGATGGTCGCCCACGACACCGTGGTCGGTCTCGTGCAGTTCTCGCGGACCAAGGGCAGCGAGCCGTTCGGCGACCGGGACCGGGACCTGGCCGTGGAGCTGGCGGCGCGCGCGGCCGTCTGTATCGACAACGCCCGCCTGTACCGGCGCGAGCACGAGCGGGCGCTGATACTGCAGCGGTCGTTGCTGCCCCCCGGCGACCCGGTGGCCTCCGGCCTCGACATCGCCTGCCGCTACCTGCCCGGCAACTCCTCCTCCGACCGGCCGAGCGAGGTCGGCGGCGACTGGTTCGACGTCATCGAACTGCCCGGCCACCGCACGGCCCTGGTGGTGGGCGACGTGATGGGCCGCGGCCTGCGGGCGGCGGTCGCGATGGGCGAACTCCGGTCCGCCGTCCGGACCCTGGCCCTGCTCGACCTCGAACCGGCCGAGGTGCTCTCCGCGCTGGACGAGATCGCGCGCGGGCTCGGCGCCCCCGGCGGCGTCCAGCAGGCCACCCGGGCCGCCCGCCGCCCCCGCGAGGCCGACCTCCTGGAGGTCTACCTCGCGACCTGCGTGTACGCGGTCTACGACTCGGTGACCAGGCGCTGCACCTTCGCCAACGCGGGCCACCTGCCGCCCGTCCTGGTCGAACCCGGCGAGGACGCCCTGATGCTCGACGTGCCGCCGGGCATGCCGCTCGGCGTCGGCGGGGAGCCCTTCGAGGAGGTCGAGGTCGAACTCCCCGAAGGCGCGCTGCTCGCGCTCTACACGGACGGCCTGGTCGAGTCCCGCGACCACCCCCTGGACGAGGGCCTCCATGCCTTCGTCGGCGCGCTCACCGACCCCTCCGCGCCCCTGGAGGACGTCTGCGACCACGTCCTGAACACCCTCGACAGCCACCACGGCGAGGACGACATCGCGCTGCTCATGGCCCGCGTCCAGGGACTGCCCGCCGACTCGGTCGGCGACTGGACGCTGCCGCGTGAGCCGCGCAGTGTGGGCCGGGCGCGCGAGTACGCGCGCGGCCAGCTGCTGAGCTGGGACCTGGAACCGCTCGTCGACACCACGGAGCTGCTGGTCAGCGAGCTGGTGACGAACGCCCTGCGGTACGGCGAGGGCGAGATCAGACTGCGGCTCCTGCTGGACCGCACGCTGGTGTGCGAGGTCTGGGACTCCGGCCTGGTCCAGCCGCGCCGCCGCCGCGCCCGGGACACGGACGAGGGCGGCCGGGGCCTGCAACTCGTCGGCCTGCTCAGCGCGGCCTGGGGCTCCCGGCGCACCCCGCGCGGCAAGACGGTGTGGTTCGAACTCCCGCTGCCGGACGGGGAGAGCGGGCTGACGGATCCGGCGGAGGCGCTGCTCAGCCTGTTCTGAGCCGGGCCCCCGGCGCTCGCCGGGCCCGGGTCCGGGGACCGCCGAAACTCGGCGGCGGGCCGCCGTCCGGGTCACCGCCCAGGAGGATCCCGCCGAGGACGGCCCCGGCGACCCCGCTCGCCTCCCCGGCCGCCCCGGCGAGCGGATTGCCGTACCCGCGGACGTCCTGCTCGGCGAGGTCACGGGCCTGCCGGGCCAGGTCGTCGGCCCTCACGTGCTCGTCGGCGGCCGACAGCCGCCGCGCCCGCGCCAGCCGCAGCCGGGCCGCCCCGCCCACGGCACCCCGGTGCGCCGCGACGAAACCGTCCGCCAGGGCGGTGGCGCTCCGGGCCACGAGCACCCCGGCCGCCGACACCACCCCGTCCCGCCCCCAGCCGAGCGGCACGGCCGCCCGCACGATCCGGCGCAGCGCGTCGAGCGGGTCGTACGGGCCGCCGGTCACCTCGTCCCGTACCGCGGCCAGGGCGGTGTCGGCGCGCCGGATCCGCGCGTGCCACTCGGCGGGGGGAACGTCCGCAGTCGCGGGCCGCCGCCCCCGCACGCCCGCGAGTGCCGCCTCCATACCGGTCAGCGCGGCCGGCACCAGGGCCGTCGCCGCGCTCAGCTCGTCGGCGAGCCGGTCGACGGCGGTGACGAGGACGCCGGCCTGGGCGACGGCGCCCTCGGCGGCGCGCAGGTGGCGGGCCGCCGACTCGTGATCGGCCTGGTCGGCCGCCTGGCGGGCCTGGTTGAGGCGGCTGGTGGCGAACACCAGGCGGTCCTTGGCCTGTTCGACGTACCCGGTGACCGGGGCGGCGGCGGAGGGCGGGTACCGCTCGGCGAGATCCGCGAGGGTGGCCTCCGTGACCGCCGTGCGCCCGGCGAGTTCCCGGAACCGGGTCTCCGCGACCGCCAGGGCCTCGCCCGGCTCCCGCTCCAGCGCGCGCAGTCCGTCGAATCCGGGGGCCTCGGCGTCGAGCCGCCGGCCGGCCTCCTGGCACCGGCCCACCACGCCCGCGAGCACATGCCGCCGGGAGGCGTCGTCCACCGGGACGCCGTCGTCGTACCGCTCCCGTATCCGCAACGCGGCGGACAGCTCGGACTCCGCGTCCCGCAGGGCCCGCGCGAAGGGGGCGACCGCCTCGGACCCGGACCGGGCCTCGGCGAAGCCGAGTTCCTCGCGGCTGACGCGGATCCAGTCGTCGGCCTCGGTGAGCAGGGTCCGGGACTCTTCGTCGAGCGCGGACAGCGGCGGCGCGCTGGACGCGGCGCGGGCGCCGCCGGGGGTCGTACGGGTCCGGGCCCGCCGGGTGCGCCGCACGTAGGCGTACCCGGCGAGAGCGCCCGCGGCGCCCACCACGACGAGCGGCAGGACGAGGTCGGCGGCGGACGTCCCGTCCTCCTCCTGGGCGGTGGCGCCCGCGGTCGCGGCGGGGGCGGCCGGGGTGACGGTGTGCGCGGCGGTGCCGCCGGGCGCAACCGGGAGGCCGGTGTCGATCGTCATCCCCGGCAACACCAGCCACACGATCCCGGCCGCACCGCCCAGCACGGTGTGCGCCACCCGCACGGACAGGTGCGGGACGGTGCGCCGTGGCCGGCCCCGGATCAGGAATGACGTCACGTTGGGGAGCGTATGAGCAGGAATGCGGTGGCGCGACCGGGGCGGGGTGAGCGGGGTGGCCGGTGGCGGCACAGGGGGAGGGAACGCGTGATGAGACGTTCTGGGGGGACGGGGATGGACGCGGAGCAGGGGATGGATGCGGAGCACCAGGCCGAGGCGGGACGGACACCGGCCGCGCCCGACGACGGCGAGCAGGCCGCGCCGGAGCCGCGCCCGGGGTCCGGACGCCGGCCGTGGGTCCGCCGGGTCCGGCGCATCGCACTCGGCCTGGCGCTGGCCCTCGTCCTGCCGCTGCTCACCGCCCAGATCGCCCTTCGGGTGAACTACACCGGCGACCCGGCGGACGGCACGTACACCAGGGGCAAGGACGCGATCTGGCTCGGCCACGCCTGGGTCGACGGACGGAAGAAGGACGCCGACGTCACCGCGCTGGCCCGGCGGCTGGAGACCACCGGCATCCGTGACCTGTACGTCCACTCGGGCCCCCTGGAGCACGACGGGACGCTGCCCGCGTCGCTCCACCCGCGGGCGCGCTGGTTCGTCGACGCGGTGCACGAGGCGGCGCCCGGCATCCGCGTCCAGGCCTGGCTCGGTGACGTGCTCGCCACCGAGAGCCCGGACGGGATGCGGCTGGGGCGACCCGCGACCCGTGCGGCCGTCGTCGCCTCCACCCGGCAGATCCTGGCCGTCGGCTTCGACGGCGTCCACTTCGACCTGGAGCCGCTGCACTCCGGCGACGGCGACTACCTCACCCTCCTCGACTCGCTGCGCCGCGTCACCCGCGCGCGGGACGCGCAGCTGTCGATCGCCGCCCACCAGATCGACCCGGTCCCGGGGTTCCACTCCTTCTGGGGCACGGTCGCCGGGCACCCGAAGTGGTGGTCGCAGGAGTTCTTCGGGCAGGTGGCGCGCCGCGTCGACCAGATCGCGGTGATGTCGTACGACACGATGCAGCCGCTGGAGAGCACGTACGGCGGCTATGTCGCCCAGCAGACCTCGCTGGCCCTGGAGGTCACCCCGGACTCCACCGACCTGCTGATGGGCCTGCCCTTCTACCACGAGAACCGGTTCGGCCACTGGAATCACGCGGAGACCGTCCCCGCCGCCGTGCGTGGTGTCCGCCTGGGCCTGTCCCGCACGGACGCCGACCGCGCCGGCTTCGGCGTCGCGCTGTACGTCGACTTCGCGGCGGAGGAGGGGGACTGGACGGCGTACCGGGAGGGCTGGGTGCGCTGAGACACCCGGCGACCACGGAGAACGGGCCGCGGCCGGCTCCCGCCGGTGCGAGCATCCGACGATGACCGCCACCCGCACGACCCTCACCCGCGACGACCTCGCTCCCCTCGCCCGGGCGGCGACCGGCCCCCACCGCACCCTCGCCGCCGTCGCCCGGCTGCGCGGCGGCACCAAGAAGGGCGTCTACCGGCTGCGCTTCGACGACGGCTCCACGGCCGTCGCGTACGTCTGGTCGGCGGACGAGGACTACTGGGACGCCGGTCCCCCCGACCCCCGCGACCCCTTCTCGCACGGCACGGGCCTCGACCTGTTCACGGCCGCACACGACCGCCTGGCCGCCGTCGGCGTCCGCACGCCCCGCCTCCTGTACGCCGACGCCACGCACACGCGGCTGCCGGCCGACGCGGCGGTCGTCGAGGACCTGCGGGGCGGCAGCCTGGAGGAGGCCCTGGAACGGGACCCGGCCACCGGACGCGCCGCCCTGAAACGGCTGGCCGCCCAGCTCGCCGGCCTCCACGCGCACGAGGGGCCGGCCCCCGGCAAGGTCGTCCTCGTCGACGACGGGGGTGTCCCGTCGGCCCATTCCTGCGAGGAGCGGGTCACCGGCCGCGCCCTGCGCGACATCACGGAGACCGTCGTACGGGACCGGCGGATCGCCGCCGTGGAAGAGGAACTGCGAGCCAGGGTGACGGAGTTGGCCGCCGCCGTCCGCCCCCGGGCCCGGTACTCCCTCGTCCACGGAGAACTCGGCCCCGACCACGTCCTGCTGGACGCCGAGGGCCGCCCCGCCCTGATCGACATCGAGGGCCTGATGTACTTCGACGTCGAGTGGGAGCACGTGTTCCTGGAGCTGCGCTTCCACGAGGCGTACGACGTCCTGCGCGCCCCCGGCCTGGACGAGGACCGCCTGCGCCTGTACCGCCTGGCCATGCGGCTGTCCCTGGTCTCCGGCCCGCTGCGTCTCCTCGACGGCGACTTCCCGGACCCGGAACCGATGCGGGCCATCGCCGAGCACAATCTGCGCATGGCGCTCGAACTGCTCGGGCGGCGGGGTTAAGCCTCCCGTGGCCCAGACGTCATGCGTGCTTCGCCCGCACGGGCCCTTCCGTTGGTTGTGGACGCGCTGTGCGCGGCCTACGGTCCACGGATGCGAGCGTTACTGACCAGCAAGGCTGCCCGGCGCGCTCTGCGCCCGATGGCCGACCTCATCGATCAGCGCATCGAGCGCCATGTCCGCCGCGCCCTCGGGAGCCCCCGGGCGGCCGTCGCGAGTGGCCCTGACGCGGCCCTGCACCAGGAACTGAAGACGCTGCGCAACCGCCAGCGCCCCCTGGAGCTGTTCTTCGACGGCACCGGGCGCGGCGCGTCCCGGCTGCCGTCGGCGCCCCACCTCGACCGCACGATCGCCGAGCTGGCGCGGGTCACCGGCGACCGGGACGGCGCCGAGCGCACCGTCGCCCAGGCGTTCCGGCTGGTCATCGCGATGGAGGCGCTCGGGGTCGGCCGGATCGCCGGCGGCACCATGAACATCGTCGGCAAGCTGTCCGCCGTACCGCTGCTCGACCCGCCGAACGACGAGGTCCTGGAGATCGGCACCCTGTACGGGATGTTCGGCGCGGCCCTGATCCGGATGCTGGAGCGCGCGGGGCGCGACCCGCGGCTGACGATCGTCGACCCGCTCGCGGGCACCCAGCTGCAACCCGGCGCCACCATGGGCGGCGACGCCTCGGGCACGCCCGTGCAAGGGGCCGCGGTGCGTATCAACCTGGCTCTGGCGGGCGCGGCCGGCGCGGCGGCCCGGATCCAGCAGGGCTTCTCCGAGGACCCCGAGGTGCGCGCCCTGGTCTCCGACCGCTCCTACGGTGTCGTCATCGTCGACGGTGACCACTCCGCCGCTGGTGTCGCGGCGGACCTGGAGTGGGCCGAGCAGATCGTCGCCCCCGGCGGGATCGTCGTCCTGGACGACTTCGGGCACCCCAAGTGGCCCGGGATCAAAGAGGCGTTCGAGAAGCACATGGCCACGGACACCCGGTTCACCCACCTCGGCCAGGTGGCGCACTCGGGGTATCTGCGGGCCTCCGCCTGATCCGCGCGGTTCAGCCGGACGCCGGCCGCCGCCGGATCTTGTTCCCGAGCCACACGAGCGGGTCGTACTTGCGGTCCACGGCCCGTTCCTTCAGGGGGATCAGCGCGTTGTCCGTGATCTTGATGTTCTCGGGGCAGACCTCCGTGCAGCACTTGGTGATGTTGCAGTAGCCGAGTCCGTGCTCGTCCTGGGCGGTCTTCTTGCGGTCCAGGCCGGACTCGGCGGCGGCGTCCAGCGGATGCATGTCCAGTTCCGCGATCCGCATCAGGAAGCGCGGGCCGGCGAACGCCGTCTTGTTCTCCTCGTGGTCGCGGACCACATGGCAGGTGTCCTGGCAAAGGAAGCACTCGATGCACTTGCGGAACTCCTGCGGCCGGTCCACGTCCTCCTGCATCATCCGGTACTCGCCGGGGCCGAGTCCGGCGGGCGGCACGAACGCCGGGACCTCGCGGGCCTTCGCGTAGTTGAAGCCGACGTCCGTGACGAGATCCCGTACCACCGGAAAGGCGCGCAGGGGCGTGACGGTGATCGTCTCCTCGCGGGTGAACACCGACATGCGGGTCATGCACAGCAGCCGGGGGCGTCCGTTGATCTCGGCCGAGCACGAACCGCACTTGCCCGCCTTGCAGTTCCAGCGGACGGCGAGATCGGGGACCTGGGTGGCCTGGAGGCGGTGGATGATGTCCAGGACGACCTCGCCGTCGTTCACCTCGACCTCGAAGTCCTGAAGGCCGCCGCCCTCGATGTCACCCCGCCACACCTTGAAGCGGGCGTCGTAGCTGCTCATTCGTACAGCTCCTCCTCGGCGAGGTACTTGACCAGCTCCTCCTTGTCGAAGAGGGCCAGCAGGTCGCGGCGGACGGGTTCGGTGGACTCACGGGTGAGGTCGATCTGGCCGCGCACCGGGTCGGTCGCCGCCAGCCCCCCGGTGGGATCCGTGAGCCGGCACAGGAGGTTGACCCGGCGCCACTCGCGGTCCATCGCCGGGTGGTCCTCGCGGGTGTGGCCGCCGCGCGACTCCGTGCGCTCCAGCGCGGCCCGGGCCACGCACTCGCTGACCAGCAGCATGTTCCGCAGGTCCAGCGCGAGATGCCAGCCGGGGTTGAACTGGCGGTGCCCCTCCACGCCGGCCCGGCGGGCCCGTACGCGCAGGTCCGCCAGTTTCTCCAGGGCCTGCTCCATCTCCCCCTCGCGGCGGATGATGCCGACCAGGTCGTTCATGGTCTGCTGGAGCTCCTGGTGCAGGGTGTACGGGTTCTCCGGCGGCGCCCCGGCGGGCTCCTCGGCCTCCGCCGAGAACGGCCGCAGCGCCTCCGCCGCCGCCGTGTCGACCTGGACGTCGTCCACCGGCGGCCGGTCGGCCGCGAGCCCGGCCGCGTGCTCCGCCGCGTGCCGGCCCGCCCGCCGCCCGAACACCAGCAGGTCGGAGAGGGAGTTGCCGCCGAGCCGGTTGGAGCCGTGCATGCCGCCGGCCACCTCACCGGCCGCGTACAGCCCCGGCACCCCGCGGGCGGCGGCGGTGTCGGACTCGACGGCGATGCCGCCCATCACGTAGTGACAGGTGGGCCCGACCTCCATCGCCTCCGCGGTGATGTCGACGTCGGCCAGCTCCTTGAACTGGTGGTACATGGACGGCAGCCGGCGCCGGATGACCTCGGCGGGCATCCGCGTCGACACGTCCAGGAAGACCCCGCCGTGCGGGGAGCCGCGACCCGCCTTCACCTCGGAGTTGATCGCGCGGGCCACCTCGTCGCGGGGGAGCAGCTCGGGCGGGCGCCGGTTGTGGTCCGGGTCCTCGTACCAGCGGTCGCCCTCCTCCTCGGACTGGGCGTACTTCTCCTTGAAGACGTCGGGGATGTAGTCGAACATGAACCGCTTGCCCTCGGAGTTGCGCAGGACGCCGCCGTCGCCGCGCACCGACTCGGTGACCAGGATGCCCTTCACCGACGGCGGCCAGACCATGCCCGTGGGGTGGAACTGCACGAACTCCATGTTCAGCAGGGGTGCGCCGGCGAGCAGGGCCAGCGCATGGCCGTCGCCCGTGTACTCCCACGAGTTCGACGTCACCTTGAAGGACTTGCCGATGCCGCCGGTCGCGATCACCACGGCCGGGGCCTCCAGCACGAAGAAGCGGCCGGACTCGCGCTCGTACCCGAAGGCGCCCGAGACACGGTTCCCGTCCATGAGGATCCGGGTGACCGTGCACTCCTGGAACACCTTCAGCCGGGACTCGTAGTCCCCGGTCTCCCGGTGGTCCTCCTGCTGGAGCGCGACGATCTTCTGCTGGAGGGTGCGGATGAGTTCCAGGCCGGTGCGGTCGCCGACGTGCGCGAGGCGCGGGTACTCGTGGCCGCCGAAGTTGCGCTGCGAGATCCGGCCGTCCTTCGTCCGGTCGAACAGCGCGCCCCAGGTCTCCAGCTCCCACACCCGGTCCGGCGCCTCCTGGGCGTGCAGCTCGGCCATCCGCCACTGGTTGAGGAACTTGCCGCCGCGCATGGTGTCGCGGAAGTGGACCTGCCAGTTGTCTCCGGCGTTGGCGTTGCCCATCGCCGCCGCGATGCCGCCCTCGGCCATCACCGTGTGCGCCTTGCCGAACAGCGACTTGCAGATCACGGCGGTACGGGCACCGCGCTCACGTGCCTCGATGGCGGCGCGCAGGCCCGCGCCGCCCGCGCCCACCACGACGACGTCCCACTCCTGGCGGTCGACCACGGTCATCTCACGTCCCCACTCGTCACTCGTCTAGAAGAAGCGCGGATCGTCGAAGGCACCGGACGCGACCAGGTACACGTAGAAGTCGGCGAGCGCCACGCTGACCAGCGACGCCCAGGCGAGCTGCATGTGCCGGGCGTTGAGCTTTCCCACCCACCGCCACATCCGGTAGCGCACCGGATGCTTCGAGAAGTGTTTGAGCTTGCCGCCGACGATGTGCCGGCAGGAGTGGCAGGAGAGCGTGTACGCCCAGATCAGCACGATGTTGACCAGGAAGACCAGGGTGCCCAGCCCCATGTGGCCCCAGTCGTAGTGCTCGTCGCGGAAGGCGAGCACGGTGTCGTAGGTCAGGATCCCGGCGACGAGGATCGCGGCGTAGAAGAAGTACCGGTGGATGTTCTGCAGCACCAGCGGGAAGCGGGTCTCGCCGGTGTACTTCTTGTGCGGCTCGGCCACCGCGCAGGCCGGCGGGGACGCCCAGAAACCCCGGTAGTAGGCCTTGCGGTAGTAGTAGCAGGTCAGCCGGAAGCCGAGCGGGAAGATCAGGATGATGATCGCGGGGGACATGCCCCACCAGCCGCCGAACAGGTCCCCGTTGGGGCCGGAGCGCATCGCGTCGCAGTTCTCCGCGAGGCACGGCGAGTAGAACGGCGAGACGTAGGGCGCCGCGTAGTAGTCGGTGTTCGCGAAGGCCCGCCAGGTCGAGTACACGATGAACGCGAGCAGGCCCGCGGCCGTGGCGGCCGGGGCCAGCCACCAGCGGTCGGTGCGCAGGTGCGGGGCGTCGATCGCGGCGCGCGTAGGGGTGCGTACGCCGCCGCCCGGGGGATGGGGGTCTTCGGTGGCGGGGGGTTCCGTACCAGTGGCCAATGCGTGACTCCGGTCGGTTCGGGACTCCGGACGGCTCAGGGTGCGCGGCGGTCGCGGGCGCCGAGTCCCTCGTCGTCCGTGTCGATCCACAGCGAGTCGTCGTAGGGGGTGTCGGAGATGGTGACGAGATCCGGGCGCTTGGGCGAGACGGCCGTGGCGGCCGCCTCGCGCAGCAGCGCGACACTCTCGCGCAGGTGGTCGGCGTCGGTGCGGACCCGGCGTATCTCCAGGCCGCCGCCGCCGAACTGCTGCTCCAGGCGTTTGACCGACCGGGTCAGCTCGTCGAGGCAGCGCTGGACTGACATCAGCTCGTCGTGCACGGACATGACGTGACCTCACTTCCGTGGGCGGGCGTGCCCTGGGCGGCAACGTTCATGCGCCTGCGAGTGTTGCGCGTCACACCTGCCGGTGGGAAGGGATGTGCACCGATTGGCCGAGGCGGATGGGTGCACTCCTGGTGCGTTGCGCCGCACGGGTGGGCTTCCCGGCTGTGGTCGCCGTGTCGCCGTCCGTTGCCGAACCCTTTCCTCTTCAGTGGCCGCATACATGTGATCAGCTCTATATACCGCCAAATGTGATCATAACGCCCGCGGCACCCGGAGGTAAGCAGAGATGTCCCACGACGGCGCCGGACCCAGGCCCTCTCGTCCCTCCCCGGCCTGCCGCGGGGCGTCCGGCGCGGCCCTGCGGCCGGCCGTCCTCCTCACGGCGGGAGCCCTCGCGGTGTCCGCGCTGGCCGGCTGCAGCTCCGAGGACCAGGCGGGCAAGCCCCTCGCCGGCCAGGACATCGCGCCGGCCGCCCGCGCCCGGGTCGCCGACGGCGGCACGCTGCGCTGGGCCGTGGACGCCGTACCGGAGACGCTGAACACCTTCCAGGCGGACGCGGACGCCACCACCACCCGGATCGCGCAGGCCGTGCTGCCGGTGATGTACCGGCTGGACGGGAACGGGCGGCCGGAGCGCGACCCGGACTACCTGGAGTCCGCGAAGATCGTCGAGACCGAACCCCGGCAGGTGGTGCTGTACAAGCTGAACCAGCAGGCCGTGTGGAGCGACGGCCGGGAGGTCGGCGCCGCCGACTTCGCCGCCCAGTGGCGTGCCCTGTCCGGCAAGGACACCGCGTACTGGACCGCCCGCAACGCCGGCTACGAGCGCATCGAGCTAATCGAGCGCGGGGCGAACGACCTGGAGGTCAAGGTCACCTTCGGGCGGCCGTACGCCGACTGGCAGTCGCTGTTCTCGCCGCTGTACCCGAAGGACGTCATGGGCAGCCCGGACTCCTTCAACGACGGGGCCCGGCGGAAGCTGAAGGTCACCGCCGGCCCGTTCTCGCTGAAGAAGGTGGACCGCGAGGACGACGAGGTCACCCTCACCCGCAATCCGCGCTGGTGGGGCGAGCCCGCCAAGCTGTCCGGGATCGTGCTGCGGGCCGTACCGCGCGACAAGCGGACCGCGGCGCTGGCCGCCGGGAAGCTGGACCTGGCCGAGATCGACCCCGAGGCGGCCGGGCGCATCACCCGCGCCGCCCGCGCCCAGGGCACGGGCGCCCCGCTCCAGGGTCCGGGCGGCAGCCGTGCCGCCCTGTCCGCCGCCGACGCCCTGCGCTCGTGGGCCGTCGCCCACGGCTCCGACGACGAGGAGGCCGCCGACAAGGAGATCAGGGCGCGCAAGAAGCAGCGCCGGGCGGTCGCCCGGTACGAGCGCCAGCAGGCGGCCCTGCGGGGCTTCGAGGTCCGCAAGTCGCTGGAACCCGCCTACACCCAGCTCGCCCTCAACGGCGCCGACGGTCCGCTCGCCGACGAGCGGGTCCGCCGGGCCGTGGCCCGCGCCCTCGACCGCAAGGAACTGGCCAAGGTGGTCCTCTCGCCGCTCGGTCTGCCCGCGGTGCCCGTCGGCAGCCACCTCGCGCTCGCCGGGCAGGCCGCCTACGCCGACAACAGCGGCGCGCTCGGCGGCCAGGACACCGCGGAGGCGCGGGCGCTGCTCGCGGACGCCGGGTGGGTGCCGGGCGGCCCGGTGAAGAAGGAGAAGAAGAAGGGCGAGAAGGCGGCCGGCGCGGAGGGCGAGAAGGCCGGCGGGTCCCAGAAGCAGGACGACGAGGAGTCGGCGGGCGGTGACGAGGGCACGTACATCGTCGGCGAGGACGACAAGGCGCGCGGCGAGGCGGACCCGGGGGATCGCGAAAGGCACGGGGAGGACGGCGGCACGCACCTCGCCCAGGACGGCAGGCAGTACGCGAACCAGGTGAAGCAGGGCGGCGCGCCCGGGGCGTACGCCCCCAAGGGGACCGCCGCGCCGGCCGGTGCCGCGGCCGGCGCGCTCGCCAAGGACGGCAAGCCGCTCACGCTCCGCTTCGTGCTGCCCTCGGGCCCCGGCTCGCAGCCGCTGCGGACCGTCGCCGACCACATCACGGGCATGCTGGCGAAGGTCGGCATCCGCACCGAGGTCTCCAAGGTCGCGGACGAGAGCTACTTCAAGGACCACATCGCGTCCGGCCAGTACGACCTCGCGCTCTACTCCTGGCCCGCGACCGCCTTCCCCGCGACCGACGCCCGCCCCATCTTCGCCAAACCGGTCCCGGCCGCCGACGGCTCCCTGAACGTGGAGCAGAACTACACCCGCGTCGGCACCGACCAGGTCGACCAGCTCTTCGACCAGGCCGTCGGCACGCTCGACCAGAACGAGAGCCGCAGCCTCATCCGCAAGGCGGACTCCCGCATCTGGGCCGCCGCCGGCTCCATCCCCCTCTTCCAGCGCCCCCAGCTGACAGCCGTGCGCAAGGACGTCGTCAACGCGGGCGCCTTCGGCTTCCGGACACCGGTCTACGAGGACATGGGCTTCCTGAAGAAGAAGGGGACGCGTCCGTCGGCCGGGGGGTCGTCCGACGACTGATCCGCGCCCGCGCCTCGAAGACCGCACGACGCCTGCCGCCCTCGGCCCGGCGTCCCGCGCAACGGGACCGGCCGCCACCGAGAAGGCCTGATCCGGCCCCCTGCGGGCGGTGCGCGGCGGCCCGCGCAAGCCGCTTCCCTCATGGCCCCGTACCATGGGGTGAGGCCGTGGCATGTTCAGCCCGGCAGGGCGCGCGTAACACAGATGTACGCGCAGCCGTCCTCACACTCCGGGAGTACGCCGCAATATGGCCACGCGCCACGACATCCGTAACGTCGCCATCGTCGCCCACGTCGACCACGGGAAGACGACCCTCGTCGACGCCATGCTCAAGCAGGCGGGTGCCTTCGCCGCGCACGCCGCCGAGTCGCTCGACGACCGCATGATGGACTCGAACGACCTGGAGCGTGAGAAGGGCATCACGATCCTGGCCAAGAACACGGCGGTGAAGTACCACCCGAAGGATGGCAGCGATGTCATCACCATCAACATCATCGACACCCCCGGCCACGCCGACTTCGGCGGTGAGGTCGAGCGCGGCCTGTCGATGGTCGACGCGGTCGTGCTGCTCGTGGACGCCTCCGAGGGCCCGCTCCCGCAGACCCGCTTCGTGCTGCGCAAGGCGCTGCAGGCCCGCCTGCCCGTCATCCTGTGCATCAACAAGACGGACCGCCCCGACTCGCGCATCGACGAGGTCGTCAACGAGGCCTACGACCTCTTCCTCGACCTCGACGCCGACGAGGAGCAGATCGAGTTCCCGATCGTCTACGCGTGTGCGCGGGACGGCGTGGCCTCGCTGACCAAGCCGGAGGACGGCACCGTCCCCACGGACAGCGACAGCCTGGAGCCGTTCTTCACCACGATCCTGTCGCACGTCCCGGCCCCCGAGTACGACGAGGAGGCCCCGCTCCAGGCGCACGTCACCAACCTGGACGCGGACAACTTCCTCGGCCGTATCGCGCTGCTGCGCGTCGAGCAGGGCGAGCTGCGCAAGGGCCAGACCGTCACGTGGATCAAGCGCGACGGCACGATGTCCAACGTGCGCATCACCGAGCTGCTGATGACCGAGGCGCTCACCCGCAAGCCCGCCGAGAAGGCCGGCCCCGGTGACATCTGTGCCGTCGCCGGTATCCCGGACATCATGATCGGCGAGACCCTCGCCGACCCCGAGAACCCGATCCCGCTTCCGCTGATCACGGTCGACGAGCCGGCGATCTCCATGACCATCGGCACCAACACCTCGCCGCTGGTCGGCCGGGGCGGCACCGGCAAGGGCGCGGAGAACAAGGCCGTGGTCAAGGACCGCAAGGTCACCGCCCGTCAGGTCAAGGACCGTCTCGACCGCGAGCTGGTCGGCAACGTCAGCCTCCGGGTCCTGGACACCGAGCGCCCCGACGCCTGGGAGGTGCAGGGCCGCGGTGAGCTGGCGCTGGCCATCCTGGTCGAGCAGATGCGCCGCGAGGGCTTCGAGCTGACCATCGGCAAGCCGCAGGTCGTCACCAAGATCGTCGACGGCAAGGTGTACGAGCCGGTCGAGCGCATGACGATCGACGTCCCCGAGGAGCACATGGGCGCGGTCACGCAGCTCATGGGCGTCCGCAAGGGCCGGATGGACAACATGTCGAACCACGGTTCCGGCTGGGTCCGCATGGAGTTCGTCGTCCCGTCGCGCGGTCTCATCGGCTTCCGTACGGAGTTCCTGACCGGCACGCGCGGCACCGGCATCGCCCACTCCATCCACGAGGGCCACGAGCCGTGGTTCGGCACGCTGACGACCCGTAACAACGGATCCCTGGTCGCCGACCGCGCCGGTGCCGTCACCGCCTTCGCGATGACGAACCTCCAGGAGCGCGGCGTGCTGTTCGTGGACCCGGGCACCGAGGTGTACGAGGGCATGATCGTCGGTGAGAACTCGCGCTCCGACGACATGGACGTGAACATCACCAAGGAGAAGAAGCTCACCAACATGCGGTCCTCCTCGGCCGACTCGTTCGAGGCGATCGTCCCGCCGCGCAAGCTGTCGCTGGAGCAGTCCCTGGAGTTCTGCCGCGACGACGAGTGCGTCGAGGTCACCCCGGAGGCCGTCCGCATCCGCAAGGTGAACCTGGACGCCCGCGAGCGCGCCCGCGCCGCGAGCCGCGCCAAGCACGGCTGACGGGCCGAGCACGGCTGACGGGCCGAGCACGGCTGACCGGCCGGGTACGGCTGACGCCGGGCTTCGCCGACGCACCACCGGGCACCCCCGCCGAGCGGCGGGGGTGCCCGGTGCCGTCCGGGGGGTCATAGGGAAAACCCTCTATTTACACCGGTGGGCCCGCGGGGGCCGGTCGTCGGCACTACCCTGCTCCGGTGAGTGGCTCGTCCGCCGGTGTCCTACCGTGCGTCGACAGCGCGTTGACACTGCGTCAGACATTTTCACTCCCGCGTCTGCGGCTTCGTGGGCACGCCGGCGGAATCCAGCACGGTGGCCAGGGGACACGCAAGGTGTTTTTCACTGCGGAACGTCCGCAATGCGGACGGTCGCGCCCGATAGTTGTGTAACAAGTCCGTTTCGCAGGGATCTTTCAGCAAACTGTTTGTCCGGATTTTGGAAGATGTAGGCGACAGGTGTGATCGAACCGAGACCAAACGGGTGTGGCTCGGTCGTGGCGCATGGCAGATAGTTAGGCGCGTAGAGCTCGGATCGACGGGTCAAGCGCGGCAGTCTGCGCCGACTCACGAGCGCGGGGGCATCTGACTTTCTCCGGTACCGGTGACGGTGACGGTTGTGTGTCATGTGCTCCCCTTTGCGGTGAATCATTGGACTCATGAGGAGGAACCCATGCGCGGTGCCAAGAGCGCCAAGTGGGTCGCGATAGCCGCGGCTGTGGCCCTGGGCGCGACCGCCTGTGGTGGTGGCAGCGGTGACAGCGGCGACGACACCAAGGCCGCGGTCGACCCGAACGGCAAGTTCTCGATCGAGGTCGGCGAGCCGGAGAACCCGCTGCAGCCGGCGAACACCATGGAGTCCAACGGCAGCATCGTGACGAAGGCCCTGTTCACCGGGCTTGTCGACTACGACTCCAGCGGCAAGATCGTCATGATGAACGCTCAGTCGGTCGACACGACGGACAGCAAGACCTTCACGGTCAAGCTCAAGGCGGGCTGGAAGTTCCACGACGGCACCCCCGTCACCGCCGAGTCCTACGTCAAGGCGTGGAACTGGGCCGCCAACCCGGCGAACAAGCAGACCAACAGCTTCTGGTTCTCGGACATCCAGGGCTACGCGGACGTCGCCCCCGAGAAGGGCAAGGCGAAGGCCACCGAGATGTCCGGCCTGAAGGTCGTCGACGACAGCACCTTCACCATCACGCTGAGCGCCCCGCTGCCGTACTTCACCTACAAGCTGGGCTACGAGGTCTTCTCTCCGCTGCCCGAGTCCTTCTACGCGGACCCGAAGGCCGCGGGCGAGAAGCCGGTCGGCAACGGCCCCTACAAGTTCGTCAGCTGGGACCACAAGAAGCAGATCGAGGTCGCCCGCAACGACGACTACCAGGGTTCGAACAAGGCCAAGAACGGTGGTGTGATCTTCAAGAACTACACCAACCTGGAGACGGCCTACGAGGACCTGAAGTCCGGCAACGTCGACGTCCTGCGCCAGATCGCGCCTCGTGACCTGCCCGTCTACAAGAACGACCTCGGCGACCGCGCCGTGGACCAGGCCTACTCCGCGATCCAGACGGTCGCCCCGGCCTTCTACACCAAGCAGTGGAAGGGCATCGACCCGAAGGTCCTGCAGGGCCTGTCGATGGCGATCGACCGCGACACCATCACCAAGACCGTGCTCCAGGGCACCCGTGAGCCCGCCACCGGCTGGGTCGCCAAGGGCGTCACCGGCTACCAGGCGGACCTGGGCACCGACATCTTCACGTACGACCCGGCGAAGGCCAAGGAGCTCATCAAGGCCGGCGGCGGCGTTCCGGGCAACAAGATCTCCATCCAGTTCAACGCGGACGGCGGTCACAAGGAGTGGGTGGAGGCGGTCTGCAACTCCATCACCAAGGCCACCGGCGTGGCGTGCACCGGTGACTCCAAGGCCGACTTCCAGGCCGACCTCCAGGCGCGTGAGGCGAAGGAGGTCAAGTCCATGTACCGCTCCGGCTGGGTGCTCGACTACCCCTTCAACGCCAACTTCCTGCGCGACCTGTTCGGCACCAAGTCGTCCGGCAACCAGAGTGGCTTCTCCAACAAGGAGATCGACGCCCTGATCACCGAGGCCGACAGCGCGAAGACGCTGGAGGAGTCGGAGAAGCTGTACCAGGAGCTGGAGAAGAAGCTGCCCGACTACATGCCGAGCATTCCGCTCTGGTACTACAAGGTCAACGCGGGCTTCTCGGAGAAGGTCACCGGCGTCAAGTACGCCCAGGACGGCGACCCGATCCTGACCGGCGTCGAGGTCAAGAAGTAACCGCAACGGACCGTTGTCCCGGGCGCGGCGCGACCGCGCCCGGGGAACGGCAGCGGCTGGGGGGCCCTTTCCGCACGTATCCACACGTGGTGCGCGGGGGAAGGGCCCGTCCGCTGCCGCCGTGACTGACATGGAGGCACGATGGGGCGCTACGTCGCACGACGACTGCTCCAGATGATCCCGGTGTTCATCGGGACGACTTTGCTGATCTTTCTCATGGTCTACGCCCTGCCCGGTGACCCCGTGCGCGGCCTCTTCGGCGACAAGGGCGGCAGCCCGCAGGTGATCGCCGCGCTGAGACATGAGTACGGCCTGGACCAGCCGATCCTGGTGCAGTACTGGAATTACATGAAGGACATGGTCCTGCACGGCGACTTCGGCACGCAGATCGCCAGTGGCCGCCCGGTCACGGACGTGCTGGGCGAAGCGTTCCCGGTGACCTTCCGCCTCGCCTCCCTGGCCTTCGCCATCGAGCTCGTCCTGGGTATCTTCCTGGGTGTCGTGGCGGGCCTGCGCGCCGGGCGGCTCACCGACAACGTGGTTCTCGTGATGACCCTGCTGTTCATCTCGGTCCCGGTGTTCGTCCTCGGCTTCATCGCCAAGCTCGTGTTCGCCGAGCAGCTCCACTGGCTGGACCCGAACGTGAGCGACTCGACGAACTACGGTCAGCTGTTGATGCCGGCGATCGTCCTGGCGACCGCCTCCCTGGCCTACGTGACCCGGCTCACCCGCACCTCGATCGCGGAGAACCGCCGCGCGGACTACATCCGTACGGCCATTGCCAAGGGCCTGCCGAGGAACCGCGTGGTGGGCGTCCACCTCATGCGCAACTCGATGATCCCCGTGATCACCTACCTGGGCACCGACATCGGTGCGCTGATGGGCGGTGCCGTCGTCACCGAGGGCCTGTTCAACATCCAGGGCGTGGGCGGCACGATCTACCACGCCCTGGTGCGGCGTGAAGGGACCACGCTGGTCGGCCTGGTGACGATCCTGGTCCTCATCTATCTCCTCGCCAACCTGCTGGTCGACCTGCTCTACGCGGTCCTTGACCCGAGGATTCGCTATGCCTGACGTGACCAAGACCGACGTCAAGACCGGCTCGACGGACCCGGTCGGCGGGGCGCCCACGGTGGCTGCCCTCGAGACCAGATCCGAGAAGACCCGCAGTCTGTGGGGCGACGCCTGGGCCGACCTGCGGCGCAGCTGGATCTTCATCATCTCCAGCGTGCTGATCTTCTTCCTGCTGCTGATCACGTTCTTCCCCGGCTGGTTCACCAGCGCGGAACCGATCCTCGGCGACCTGTCCAAGCACTACCTGCAAAAGCCCAAGCTGGGAGACGTCGGCTCGGCCGGGTGGCTCGGTTACGACCAGCAGGGACGCAGCGTGTACGCCCGTCTCATCTACGGCACCCGGGCCTCCATCGCCGTCGGCTTCGGCACCACTGTCCTCGTCACGCTCGTGGGCGGCCTGGTCGGCATGATCGCCGGATACTTCGGCGGCGTCGTCGACGCGGTCCTGTCACGGCTGACGGACGTGTTCTTCGGCATCCCGTTCCTGCTCGGCACCATGGTCGTGCTCAACTCCTTCCCGGACCGCACGACCTGGATCGTCATCGGCGCGCTGGGCTTCTTCGGCTGGACGCAGATCTCCCGCGTGATGCGCGGCGCGGTCATCACCACCAAGCAGTCCGACTACGTACAGGCCGCCAAGGCGCTGGGCGCGAGCACCCCGCGGATCATGTTCCGGCACATCCTGCCGAACACCCTCGCCCCGGTGATCGTCGTCGCCACCATCTCGCTCGGTGTCTACATCGCCGCCGAGGCCACGCTGTCCTTCCTGGGCCTCGGCCTCAACGGCGTGTCGTGGGGCAACGACATCTCCGACGGCGGCAACCAGATCCGCGTCGCCCAGTGGATCATGCTCTACCCGTCGATCATGCTCAGCATCACGGTGCTGGCATTCATCATGCTCGGTGAGGCCGTGCGCAACGCCCTCGATCCGAAGATGCGCTGAGGGAGGCGTACGTGACCGTCATCGAAGAAGTAACCGTGCCCTCGCCTCGCGACGGCGACGGCGAACCGCTGCTCGAAGTGCGTGACCTGCACGTCGAGTTCCACACCCGCGAGGGTGTCATCAAGGCCGTCAACGGCGTCAACTACAGCGTCAAGGCGGGCGAGACGCTCGCCGTGCTCGGCGAGTCCGGGTCCGGCAAGTCCGTCACCGCACAGGCGATCATGGGCATCCTCGACATGCCGCCGGCGAAGATCCCGCAGGGCGAGATCCTCTTCCGCGGCCAGGACATGCTGAAGATGTCCGGCGAGGAGCGCCGCAAGATCCGCGGTCGCCGGATCGCCATGATCTTCCAGGACGCGCTCAGCTCGCTCAACCCGGTGCTCAGCGTCGGCTACCAGCTCGGCGAGATGTTCCGGGTGCACCAGGGCCTGTCCAAGAAGGACGCCAAGGCCAAGGCGATCGAGCTGATGGACCGGGTGAGGATCCCGGCCGCCGCGGCCCGGGTGGGCGACTACCCGCACCAGTTCTCCGGCGGTATGCGCCAGCGCATCATGATCGCCATGGCGCTGGCGCTGGAGCCGGACCTGATCATCGCCGACGAGCCCACCACGGCCCTCGACGTGACGGTCCAGGCTCAGGTCATGGACCTGCTCGCGGAGTTGCAGCGCGAGTTCAACATGGGCCTCATCCTGATCACCCACGACCTCGGCGTGGTCGCCGACGTCGCGGACAAGATCGCGGTGATGTACGCGGGCCGGATCGTGGAGCGTGCCCCGGTGCACGAGCTGTACCACCGTCCGGCGCACCCCTACACGCGGGGCCTGCTGGACTCGATCCCGCGCCTGGACCAGAAGGGCCAGGAGCTCTACGCGATCAAGGGCCTGCCGCCCAACCTGCTGCACATCCCGACCGGTTGCGCCTTCAACCCGCGCTGCCCCAAGGCCCGGGACATCTGCCGCACGGACATCCCGGACCTCTTCCCGGTGACCGAGCCGGACGGCAGCGAACTGGTCGGCCGCGCGTCGGCATGCCACTTCTGGAAGGAGACGATCCATGGCTGAGCTCAACAAGAACGACGAGCCGCAGGACGCCACGCCGAACGTCTCCGACGTCGAGGTCGTGGACGCCCACTCCGAGACGGAGGCGGTCGCCGCGATCGAGGCGCCCGTCGGCCGGGGGGAGCCGATCCTCCAGGTGCGCGACCTGGTCAAGCACTTCCCGCTGACCCAGGGCATCCTGTTCAAGAAGCAGATCGGCGCCGTCAAGGCCGTCGACGGCATCTCCTTCGACCTCTTCCAGGGCGAGACCCTCGGTATCGTCGGTGAGTCCGGCTGCGGCAAGTCCACGGTCGCCAAGCTCCTGATGATGCTGGAGACGGCGACGGCCGGCGAGATCTTCTACAAGGGCCAGGACATCACCAAGCTGTCAGGCCGGGCTCTGAAGGCCGTACGCCGCAACATCCAGATGGTCTTCCAGGACCCGTACACGTCGCTCAACCCGCGCATGACGGTCGGCGACATCATCGGGGAGCCCTTCGACATCCACCCCGAGGTGGCCCCGAAGGGCGAACGGCGCCGCAAGGTGCAGGAGCTCCTCGACGTCGTCGGTCTCAACCCCGAGTACATCAACCGGTATCCGCACCAGTTCTCCGGCGGCCAGCGCCAGCGCATCGGCATCGCGCGCGGCCTGGCGCTGAACCCCGAGATCATCATCTGCGACGAGCCGGTGTCGGCGCTGGACGTGTCGGTGCAGGCGCAGGTCATCAACCTGATGGAGCGACTGCAGGACGAGTTCAACCTCTCGTACCTGTTCATCGCGCACGACCTGTCGATCGTCCGGCACATCTCGGACCGGGTCGGGGTCATGTACCTCGGCAAGATGGCCGAGATCGGCAGCGACGAGCAGATCTACGACCACCCGACGCACCCCTACACCCAGGCGCTGCTGTCGGCGGTCCCGGTGCCGGACCCGTCGGCCCGTGAGGGCCGTGAGCGGATCATCCTGACGGGTGACGTGCCGTCCCCGGCCAACCCGCCGTCGGGCTGCCGCTTCCGCACCCGCTGCTGGAAGGCGCAGGACAAGTGCGCCGAGCAGGAGCCGCTGCTGGCCGTGCCCGAGCGCTTCAAGGGCGCGGACACCCCGGCGGCGCACGAGTCGGCGTGCCACTTCGCCGAGGAGAAGGACGTCGTGCACGCGGCCTGACGCGCCCACGGACCCCGGCCGGTTCCCGGCGCCCCACGAGGGTGCCGGGAACCGGCTTCGCCCCGGTCGGCTCCGGGCGCCCTCGCGGGATGACGCCGGTCGGCGACGGTTCACCGCGTGTGGTGGCATGCCTGATCAGGGGTGGAGGCGGGGCATCGTCACGGATCCGTGGGCTGTTGCCACTGTTGCTGTTGGTGCGTGGGGGGCCGATCGCCGGTCCCCCGCGCCCCTGAACGCCGGTCCGCTGGGCCTGCTGCGGTTCCGGGCGGCCGGTGTCACGTCACGCCGTGATCCGTGTCCGCGCCCAGTGACACGCGACCTGTGCCTCCCCGCCCCCGTCCAGCACCCCGGGGTCCTCGCTCCGGCACGCCTGCGCGACTCCCGCCCGTCGCGCCTCCCCGCTCGCCAGGATCTGGCAGCGGGCGTGGAAGCGGCAGCCGGAGGGGATGCGGGAGGGGTCCGGGGGCTCGCCGGTGAGGACCACAGGGGCGCCCGGCGCCTCCGGGAGGACCGACAACAGGGCCTGGGTGTACGGGTGCTGCGGGGCCGTCAGGACCTCCTCGACCGCGCCGGTCTCCACGATCCGGCCCAGGTACATCACCGCGACCCGGTCCGCGATGTTCCAGGCCAGCCCCAGGTCGTGGGTCACCACCAGCGCGGCCAGGCCGAGGTCGGTACGCAGCCGCAGCAGCAGGGCCAGGATCTCGCCGCGTACGGAGGCGTCCAGGGAGGCCACCGGCTCGTCGGCGACGAGGAGTTCGGGCTCCAGGACCAGCGCGCCCGCGATGACGACCCGTTGACGCTGGCCGCCGGACAGCTCGTGCGGGTAGCGCAGGAAGAAACGCTCGGGGGGACGCAGGCCCGCCCGGGACAGGGCCTCGGCCACCGTCGCCCGTTCGTCGCCGCGGTGGCCGTGGATGCGCAGGCCCTCCGCCACCGCGTCGTACACCGTGTGCCTCGGGTTCAGCGAACCGGTCGGGTCCTGGAGGATCAGCTGGACGCGTTTGCGGTACGCCTTCAGGGCCCGGGACGAGTACTCCAGCGGCTGCCCGGCGAAGCTGACCCGTCCCGCCGTCGGCCGCACCAGGCCCAGCAGCGCGCGGGCCAGCGTCGTCTTGCCGCAGCCCGACTCGCCGACCAGGGCCACGATCTCCCCGGCCCGGATGTCGAGTTCGACGCCGTCCACCGCGCGGGCCGGCGGGCCGCCGTGCCGGCCCGGGTGGGCCACGTGCAGTCCGCGCACGTTCAACAGGGTCATGTGCCGCTCCTCGCGTCCTCGGTCGCGGTGCGGCCCGGCACCGTCTCCGGTACGTGCACGCAGGCCGCCCGCCGGTCCGGTCCCGCCTCCCGCAGGGGCTGGTCGTCCACGGCGCAGGAGTCCAGCGCGACCGGGCAGCGCGGGTGGAAGGCGCAGCCGGCGGGCAACGCGGCCGGGTCGGGCGGGTCGCCGGCCAGGCCGCGCGGGGCGAACCGGGAGGCCGGGTCGCCGATACGCGGGAACGCGGCCGACAGGGCCTTGGCGTAGGGGTGCACCGCGTCCTCGTGCACCGTCCGGGCGGGGCCCTCCTCGACCACCCGGCCCGCGTACATCACCGCGAGCCGGTCGCAGGTGTCGGCGAGGACCGCCAGGTCGTGGCTGATCATGATCAGGCCCAGGTCCTGCTCGGTGACCAGCTCCTCGATCAGCCGCAGGATCTGCGCCTGGATCATCACGTCCAGGGCGGTGGTCGGCTCGTCGGCGATGACCAGCCGGGGTGCGCAGGCCAGTGCCATGGCGATCATGACGCGCTGGCGCTGGCCGCCGGACAGCTCGTGCGGATACGCCGACGCCCGCGCCGCCGGCAGCCCCACCTGTTCCAGCAGTTCCCCGGCCCGCTTCTTCGCCGTGGCCGATGTCGCCTTGCGGTGCAGCAGGATCGGCTCCGCGATCTGGTCGCCGACGCGGTGCACGGGGTTCAGCGAGTGCATCGCCCCCTGGAACACGATCGAGGCGCCCGCCCAGCGGACCGCCCGCACCTGCCCCCACCGCATCGCCAGCACGTCCTCGCCGTCCAGCAGGACCTGCCCGCCGACCCGGGTCCCGGCCGGCAGCAGCCGCAGCAGCGCGAGGGCCAGCGTGGACTTCCCGCAGCCCGACTCGCCCGCGACGCCGAGCTTGTGCCCGGCCGCGAGCCGCAGATCCACGCCCCGCACCGCGGCGACCCCGCCCGGGTAGGTCACCTCCAGGTTCCGCACCTCCAGCAGCGTCACCGTTCCACCCCCAGCCGCGGGTCGAGCACGGACTCCACCGCACGCCCGCACAACGTGAACGCCAGCGCGACCGCGGCGATCGCGATCCCGGGCGGCACCAGGTACCACCAGTCCCCGGAGCTCACCGCCCCCGCCTCCCGCGCCTCCTGGAGCAGCCCGCCCCACGACACCACCGTCGGATCGCCGAGCCCGAGGAAGGCCAGCGTCGCCTCGGCGAGGATCGCCCCGGAGACCATCAGCGTCGCCTGGGCCAGCACCAGCGGCATCACGTTGGGCAGCACGTGCCGGGACATGACGTGCCAGTGCCCGCCGCCGAGCGCCCTGGCCCGTTCGATGTACGGCCGTGACTCCACCGCCAGGGTCTGCGCCCGCACCAGCCGGGCGGTGGTCGGCCACGTGGTCACGCCGATCGCCAGGATCACCGTGCCGAGCGAGCGGGACATCACGGTGGCCAGCGCGATGGCGAGGACCAGCGTCGGCATCACCAGGAACCAGTCCGTGACCCGCATCAGCACGGTCGCGTACGCCCCCTTGAAGTGCCCGGCCGTGATGCCCACCAGGGTGCCGATCGTCACCGACAGCACCGCGGCCAGCAGCCCGACGAGGAGCGAGACCCGCGACCCCCACACCAGCAGGCCCAGCAGGTCCCGGCCGAACCGGTCGGTGCCCAGCCAGAACGTGCCGCTCGGGCTCTCCATCGGCTGCCCCGGCGCGTGGGTCACCCCGGCCACGTCGGAGCCGACGGTGAGCGGCGCGGTCAGCGCGACGAGCGAGAACAGGGCGAGCGCGGCCAGGCCCAGCAGCCCGGCGCGATGCGTGCGGTACCGGGTCCAGAACCGTACGAGGGAGCGCCGCCGCCGCTGCCGGGCGAGCCGGCGCGGACCGGCCGGGGCGGCCGGGGCGGCCGGACCGGCCTGCGGCGGTGTCTTGGTCGTCATCGGCCCACCCGTGGGTCGAGCAGTGGATAGACCAGGTCGGCCAGCGTGTTCATGATGATCACCGCCGCGGCGAAGAAGAGGAACAGGCCCTGGACCAGGGGCAGGTCCGGCACGCTCAGGGCCTGGTAGAACAGGCCGCCCAGGCCCGGCCAGGAGAAGACGGTCTCGACGAGGATCACGCCCGCGACCGTCCGGCCGAGGTTGACGAAGACCAGCGTCACGGTCGGCAGCAGCGCGTTCGGTACCGCGTGCCGGCGCCGGACCAGGTCGTCCTTGAGGCCCTTGGCCCGCGCGGTGGTCAGATAGTCGCTGCCCATCTCGTCGAGCAGCGCCGAGCGGGCGACCAGCAGCGTCTGCCCGTACTCGACCGCGACCAGCGTGAGCACGGGCAGGATCAGATGGTGGGCGACGTCGAGGACGTACCCGAACCCCTGCTCGCTGCCCGACTCCATGCCGCCGGTGGGGAACAGCCCGGGGATCGGGCCGATGCCCACGGAGAACACGATGATGAGCAGCAGACCCAGCCAGAACGACGGGACGGAGTAGAGGGTCAGCGCCAGACCGGTGTTCAGCCGGTCCCCGAGCCGGCCGTTGCGCCAGGCGGCGCGGGTGCCGAGGGTGATGCCGAGCGCGGTGTAGAGGACGAACGCCGTGCCGGTCAGCAGCAGGGTGTTCGGCAGCGCCTCGCCGATCTTGTCGACGACCGGGGCGCGGAACTGGTACGAGGTGCCGAGGTCGCCGGTGAGCGCCTTGCCGCAGTAGTCGGTGAACTGCTGCCACATGGGCAGGTCGAGCCCGAACTCGCGGCGGTAGGCGGCCAGTTGCTCGGCGGACACCGGACGGCCGCCGGTCATGGTCCTGACCGGGTCACCCGGGATCAGCCGGAACAGGAAGAACCCGGTGACGAGCACGGCGAGCAGCGACACGGCGGCGCCGCCGACCTTGCCGGCGCCGTACCGGACGTATGCGCTGGTGGTGCGCGCCCGGG
The DNA here is from genome assembly GCF_053591515.1 of Streptomyces sp. NPDC003011. Classification (NCBI taxonomy): domain Bacteria; kingdom Bacillati; phylum Actinomycetota; class Actinomycetes; order Kitasatosporales; family Streptomycetaceae; genus Streptomyces; species Streptomyces sp. NPDC003011. Next base: position 31,250 of record NZ_JBSFTY010000033.1, on the reverse strand, counting down.
GAGTGCGGACGCGGGCCGTCGGCCCGGCGAGCGCCGGGGCGGCGGTCTCGCCGGTGCTATTCACGGTCGTCGGCGGTGGACCGGCGGCGCAGTGCGAAGAGCACCCCGGCGCCCACCAGGACCGCCGCTGCCACGGCGGCGCCGATGACGACTCCGGTCGTGCCGGAGTCGTCGGAGGACCCGTCCGGGTCCGCCGGGACCGCCGACCACCAGCTCCAGTAGCCGTCCTGGCCGTAGATGTTGCCCGCCGCGCTCGGCATCGTCCGGATCGACTTGATCTGGTCGGTCCGGTAGGCCTCGACGGCGTTCGGGTACGCCATGACGTTCATGTACCCCAGGTCGTACAGCCGCGACTGCATCTGCTTGACGAGCGCGGCCCGTCGGGCGGGGTCGTACTCGGCGAGCTGGCGCGCGTACAGGTCGTCGTACCGCTGGTCGCAGACGAAGTTGTCGGTGGCGCCGGTGTCCTTCGGGGTGGCGGGCAGGGCCGCGCAGGTGTGGATCGACAGGACGAAGTCCGGGTCGGGGTTGACGGACCAGCCGTCGAAGGCGAGGTCGTAGGTGCCCGCGAGCCACGGGTCGCTCACGTTGTCCAGGCAGTCGAGGGTGACGCCGATGCCGAGGTCGCCCCACCACTCCTCCAGGTACTGGCCGACCGCCTTGTCGTTCGGGTCGGTGGCGTGGCACAGGAGCCGGTAGGTGATCGGCTTGCCGTCCTTGCCGAGGCGCTTGCCCGCGCTGTTCTTCCGGTAGCCGGCCTCGTCCAGGAGCCGGGCCGCCTTCTCGGGGTCGTGGGCGAGCTTCTGGGCGGCCGAGGGCTTCCAGAAGTACGGCGAGAAGCGCGGCGGGATGTAGCCCGCGCCCTCGACGGCGTGGCCCTGGAACACCTTGTCGATGACGGTCTCGCGGTCGACCGCCATGAACAGGGCGTGCCGCACCCGCCGGTCCAGCAGGGAGGGGTGGCCGTCGCCGAACTTCTGGCCGTTCTTCGCCCGGGCGCCGGGGTTGACGGCGAGGGCGTAGAAGCGGCGGCCGGGGGCGTCGTTGACGTGGATGTCCTTCTCGTCCTCGAGGGAGGCCGCCTGAGCGGGCGTCAGGGACGGGGAGCCCGCGACGAAGGAGACCTCGCCCTTGCGCAGGGCGGCCACGGCGGCGTCCTGGTCCTTGTAGTAGCGGAAGACCAGCTCGTCGAACTTGGGGGCGCCGCGCCAGAAGTCCTTGTTCGCCTTGAGACGTACGTAGCTGTCGGGCTTGTAGCCGGTGAGGACGAACGGCCCGTTCCCGACGATGGGGAAGGTCTTGTCGTTGTCGGACTCCGAGAAGTCGTCCACCTTCTCCCAGACGTGCTTGGGCACGATCGGCACGTCGAGGGCGGTCATGGTGGCCTGCGGCTTCTTCAGCTCGATGACCAGCTCGGTGGGGCTGGGGGCGGTGACCTTCCGGAAGTTGGTGACGAAGCTGCCGTTGGCGGTGGCGGCGCCCTCGTCGGTCATCATCGTGTTGAAGGTCCAGGCCGCGTCCTCGGCGGTGGCCTGCTCGCCGTCCGACCACATGGAGTCGGAGCGGATCGTGTAGGTCCAGGTCAGCTTGTCGGGGGACGACTTCCACTCGGTTGCCAGGCCGGGGACGGCGTGCGCGTCCCCCGGGTCGTAGTTGGTGAGGTACTCGTACGTCAGCCGGTGGATGCTCGTGCTGAGCAGCCGGGAGGCGAGGAACGGGCTCAGCGAGTCCACGCTCTGCGCGACCGCGACGGTCAGGACGCGGTCGCCCTCGGCGGCCGAGGCCTGCCGGGGCGCCGGGTCGAGCGGCGTCGCGAGTCCGGCCGAGAAGGCCAGGGCGCCCGCGACGGCGACGGCGACGAGCTTGGCGGCGCGTGCGTTCCTCGGGCCCGGGAGCCCTCTGCCGTGGACTGGTGTGCTCATGGTCGTGACCTCGCGTCATCGCTCGCACAGGGACGGCTTGTTGGAGTGCTGGATCGGACCGGAACCGGGTGACGCCGACGGATTGATGAGTGTGTCTATCAGCGCTGCTCGGCACCCGTCAACGGCGCGTGAAGGCCGTGTGGCCTGCGGAAACAATCCGCTGACGGAAGGGAGACAGTCATTGGTCCATACCGGTGAAGCCTGCCTGGTGAGGGCGTGGCGATGTTCCCCGGCCGTTTCTGTCCCTCCTGCCGGTGACGTCGGCGGACGGCTGTGCGAGCGGTGACCCGTACGGCCCGTGCTCGCGTGCGGTATGGCGTGTTTGTGACGATATTGGCCCGTAACGGATCAGCATCCCGGCGCCGGGCGCCCAGCGCGCTGCGCGGGCACTCAGAGGAGGCACTCCATGCGTGGAGCCACGCACGCCACATGGGCCGCCTGCGCGGTGGCGGCCGCCCTCGCGGCGACGGCCTGCGGAGGCGGCGGCAGCGACAGCGGCGGGGACGGCGCCGCGGTGCTCAGCGCCTCCTGGGGAGACCCGCAGAACCCGCTGGAGCCGGCCAACACCAACGAGGTGCAGGGCGGCAAGGTCCTCGACATGATCTTCCGGAGCCTGAAGAGGTACGACCCGGAGACCGGCGAGGCCGAGGACATGCTGGCCGAGAGGATCGAGACCTCGGACTCGCGGAACTTCACCATCACCGTCAAGGACGGCTGGACCTTCAGCAACGGCGAGAAGGTCACCGCCAAGTCCTTCGTCGACGCCTGGAACTACGGCGCGAGTCTGAAGAACAACCAGAAGAACGCGTACTTCTTCGGGTACATCGAGGGCTACGACAAGACGCACCCGGAGGACGGCGGCAAGCAGAGCGCGGACACCCTCTCCGGGTTGAAGGTCGTCGACGACAGAACCTTCACCGTCAGGCTCAACCAGAAGTTCTCGACCTTCCCCGACACCCTCGGCTACCCCGCCTACGCCCCGCTCCCGCGCGCGTTCTTCGACGACCACGACGCCTGGGTGCGGAAGCCGGTCGGCAACGGCCCGTACACCGTCGAGTCGTACACCAAGGGCTCCCAGATGTCCCTGCGGAAGTGGGACGGCTACCCCGGCGAGGACAAGGCGCGCAACGGCGGCGTCGACCTCAAGGTCTACACCGACAACAACACCGCCTACACCGACCTGATGGCGGGCAACCTCGACCTGGTCGACGACGTCCCCGCCTCCCAGCTCAAGAACGTCGCGAGCGACCTCGGCGACCGGTACATCAACACCCCCGCCGGCATCATCCAGACGCTCTCCTTCCCGCACTACGACGCCAAGTGGAGCAAACCGGGCATGGAGAAGGTCCGCAGGGGCCTGTCCATGGCCATCGACCGGGAGCAGATCACCGACACGATCTTCCAGAAGACCCGCACCCCCGCCACCGACTGGACCTCCCCGGTCCTCGGCGAGGACGGGGGCTACAAAGAGGGCCTGTGCGGCGAGGCCTGCGAGCACAGGCCCGACGAGGCCAAGAAGCTGATCGAGGAGGGCGGCGGCCTCCCCGGCGGCCAGGTCAAGATCACGTACAACGCGGACACCGGCTCGCACCGGGAGTGGGTCGACGCGGTCTGCAACTCCGTCAACAACGCCCTCGACAACGACAAGGCCTGCGTCGGCAACCCGATCGGCACCTTCGCCGACTTCCGCAACCGGATCGGCGACGAGAAGATGCCCGGCCCGTTCCGGGCCGGCTGGCAGATGGACTACCCGCTGATCCAGAACTTCCTCCAGCCGCTCTACTACACCAACGCCTCCTCCAACGACGGCAAGTGGAGCAACAAGGACTTCGACAGGCTCGTCGACGAGGCCAACGCCGAGACCGACACGGCCAAGGCGGTGGAGAAGTTCCAGGAGGCCGAAGAGGTCCTGAGGGACAACATGGGCGCCATCCCGCTCTGGTACCAGAACGGCAGCGCCGGCTACTCGGAGCGGCTCTCCGACGTCCGGCTCAACCCGTTCAGCGTCCCCGTCTACGACGAGATCAAGGCCGGCTGAGCGTTCATGGGACGGTACGTCGTCCGGCGCCTGCTCCAGATGATCCCGGTCTTCGTCGGGTCCACCCTGCTGATCTTCCTCATGGTCAACGTGATGGGCGACCCCGTCGCCGGCCTGTGCGGCGAGCGGCAGTGCGATCCGGCCACGGCCGACCGGCTCAAGCAGGAGTTCGGCCTCGATAAGCCGGCCTGGCAGCAGTACCTGACCTACATGGGCAACGTCTTCACCGGCGACTTCGGCACCGCGTTCAACGGCCAGAAGGTCACCGAGCTGATGGCGACGGCGTTCCCGGTCACCATCCGGCTGACCGTCGTGGCGATCCTCTTCGAGATCGTCCTCGGCATCACCCTGGGCGTGATCACGGGTCTGCGCCGCGGCCGGCCCGTCGACACCTCGGTCCTGATGCTCACCCTCGTCGTGATCTCCGTCCCCACCTTCGTCACCGGCCTGCTGCTCCAGCTGCTCCTCGGCGTCGAGTGGGGCTGGATCAAGCCGTCCGTGTCGACGGACGCCGCCTTCGGCGAGCTGATCGTGCCGGGCCTGGTGCTCGCCTCGGTGTCGCTGGCGTACGTGACCCGGCTGACCCGGACCTCCATCGCGGAGAACCGGCGCTCCGACTACGTCCGTACCGCCGTCGCCAAGGGGCTGCCCCGGCGCCGGGTGATCACCCGGCACCTGCTGCGCAACTCGCTGATCCCCGTGGTCACCTTCATCGGCACCGACATCGGCGCCCTGATGGGCGGGGCGATCGTCACCGAGCGGATCTTCAACATCCACGGCGTCGGCTACCAGCTCTACCAGGGCATCCTCCGCCAGAACACCCAGACCGTCGTCGGCTTCGTGACGGTCCTCGTGCTGGTGTTCCTGGTCGCCAACCTGATCGTCGACCTGCTGTACGCCGTCTTCGACCCCAGGATCCGCTATGCCTGAACCCCGGGAACCCGAGGGAGTGATCGCCGCGACCGGCATGGGCGGCGCGATGGACCTCGCCACCAGCGAGGCGACGACCCTGGAGAAGGGGCCGGGCGGGCCGGACGGCACGGAACCCGGGGGCAGGCCGAGAAGCCTCTGGTCCGACGCCTGGCGCGACCTGCGCCGCAACCCGGTCTTCCTCCTCTCCGGCCTGGTGATCTGCTTCCTCGTCGTCATCTCCCTGTGGCCGTCGCTGATCGCCCCGGGCAACCCCCTCACGTGCGACCTCGCCAAGGCCCAGGAGGGCTCGCAGCCGGGCCACCCCTTCGGCTTCGACGGACAGGGCTGTGACGTCTACACCCGCACCGTCCACGGCGCCCGTACGTCCGTCACGGTCGGCGTCTGCGCCACCCTCGGGGTGTCCCTGCTCGGGTCGGTGCTCGGCGGGCTCGCCGGGTTCTTCGGCGGGTTCTGGGACTCGGTCCTGTCCCGCGCCACCGACGTCTTCTTCGCGATCCCGGTGGTCCTCGGCGGCCTGGTCCTGCTGTCCGTCGTCACCAGCGACACCGTGTGGCCGGTGATCGGGTTCATGGTGCTGCTCGGCTGGCCGCAGATCTCCCGGATCGCCCGCGGCGCGGTCATCACCGCCCGGCAGCACGACTACGTACAGGCCGCCCGGGCCCTGGGCGCCTCCAACTCCCGCCTGCTGCTGCGGCACATCACGCCCAACGCGGTCGCGCCGGTGATCGTCGTGGCGACCATCGCGCTGGGCACGTACATCGCGCTGGAGGCGACCCTGTCGTACCTCGGCGTCGGCCTGAAACCGCCGACGGTCAGCTGGGGGATCGACATCTCCTCGGCGTCCGCCTACATCCGCAACGCCCCGCACATGCTGCTGTGGCCGGCCGGGGCGCTCGCCGTCACCGTGCTCGCGTTCATCATGCTCGGCGACGCGGTGCGCGACGCCCTCGACCCGAAGCTGAGGTGAGCCGCCGTCATGCTGCTCGAAGTGCGCGACCTGCACGTGGAGTTCCGGACCCGGGACGGGGTCGCCCGGGCCGTCAACGGGGTGAACTACGGCGTGGACGCGGGCGAGACCCTCGCCGTGCTCGGCGAGTCCGGCTCCGGCAAGTCGGTGACCGCGCAGGCGGTGATGGGCATCCTCGACATGCCGCCCGGCCGGATCACCGGCGGCGAGATCCTCTTCCGGGGCACGGACCTGCTGAAGCTGAAGGAGGAGGAGCGGCGGAAGATCCGCGGCGCCGAGATGGCGATGATCTTCCAGGACGCGCTGTCCTCCCTGAACCCGGTGCTCTCGGTGGGCGACCAGCTCGGCGAGATGTTCGTCGTGCACCGGGGGATGTCGAGGAAGGACGCCCGGGCGAAGGCCGTCGAGCTGATGGACCACGTCCGCATCCCCGCCGCCCGGGAACGGGTCAGGCAGTACCCGCACCAGTTCTCCGGCGGCATGCGCCAGCGCATCATGATCGCGATGGCGCTCGCGCTGGAACCCGCGCTGATCATCGCCGACGAACCGACGACCGCCCTGGACGTGACGGTCCAGGCCCAGGTCATGGACCTGCTCGCCGAGTTGCAGCGCGAGTACGCCATGGGGCTGATCCTCATCACCCACGACCTGGGCGTGGTCGCCGACGTGGCCGACCGGATCGCCGTGATGTACGCGGGCAAGATCGTCGAGTCGGCCCCGGTCCACGACCTCTACAAGGCGCCCGCCCACCCGTACACGCGGGGTCTGCTGGACTCCATCCCGCGCCTGGACCAGAAGGGCCAGGAGCTCTACGCCATCAAGGGCCTGCCGCCCAACCTCCTGCACATCCCGCCCGGCTGTCCCTTCCACCCGCGCTGCCCGATGGCCCAGGACGTGTGCCGGACCGACGTCCCCCCGCTCTACGAGGTCGACGAGGACCGGGGCAGCGCCTGCCACTTCTGGCGGGAGTGCCTGCATGGCTGAGCCGATCCTCCAGGTCAGCGGCCTGGTCAAGCACTACCCGCTCACCCGGGGCATCCTCTTCCGCAAGCATGTCGGCGCGGTGAAGGCGGTCGACGGCGTCGACTTCGCACTGGACCGGGGCGAGACCCTCGGCATCGTCGGCGAGTCCGGCTGCGGCAAGTCGACGGTCGCCAGGATGCTGGTCAACCTGGAGAGACCGACGGCGGGGGAGATCCGCTACAAGGGCGAGGACATCACCAGACTGTCCGGCCGGGCGCTGAAAGCGGTCCGCCGCAACATCCAGATGGTCTTCCAGGACCCGTACACCTCGCTCAACCCGCGCATGACGGTCGGCGACATCATCGGAGAGCCGTACGACATCCACCCCGAGGTGGCCCCGAAGGGCGACCGGCGCCGCAAGGTCCAGGACCTGCTGGACGTCGTCGGTCTCAACCCGGAGTACATCAACCGCTATCCGCACCAGTTCTCCGGCGGCCAGCGCCAGCGCATCGGCATCGCACGGGGGCTGGCGCTGCGCCCCGAGATCATCGTCGCCGACGAGCCGGTGTCAGCGCTCGACGTGTCGGTGCAGGCGCAGGTCATCAACCTGATGGCGAGCCTCCAGGACGCGTTCGACCTGTCCTACGTCTTCATCGCGCACGACCTGTCGATCGTCCGGCACATCTCGGACCGGGTCGGGGTCATGTACCTCGGGCGGATCGTGGAGACCGGCAAGGACACCGAGATCTACGACCATCCCACGCACCCCTACACCCAGGCGCTGCTGTCCGCCGTCCCCGTGCCCGACCCGGAGGCCCGCCAGCACCGGGAGCGCATCATCCTGGCGGGCGACGTGCCGTCCCCGACGAACATCCCCTCCGGCTGCCGCTTCCGCACCCGCTGCTGGAAGGCACGGGAGCGCTGCGCGCTGGAGGTGCCGGCGCTCGCGGTGCCCGCCGAGTTCCGGTACGCGTCCGGCCCGGCGGCCCACGACTCGGCGTGCCACTTCGCGGAGGAGAAGCAGGTGGTCCCGCCGGAGACCACGCCCGACGGTCACGCGGAGGGACGGGAATAACCATACAAACGCCCACGAATCGCGTTAACACGCAGGCAACTTGGCCGACCCGATCCCGATATACGGACGCGTCAGGCTGAACAGCGTACGGCCGTGCGGGTGCCGTAAACGGGCCGGGAGCGCCATGTCTCCCGGCCCGTTGCCACGCCACGCCGCACCGGCCGACCGTCACGCCCCTCACGCCGCCGACCGTCACGCCGCCACTGGCCGACCGTCACACCCCGGCCCTCGGTGCCTCCCGGGCCCGGGTCGGCGCCGCCTGCCACGGGCCTGTCGTTGCCGTCGGCTGCCTCACCCGCCCCTGACCAGCGCTGAGGGCGGTCACGACGTCCACCGCCTGCCCGCGGAGTACGACGCCGGTTTCGTCCGGGACCGCGCGGAACAGGCCGAACGCGGGTGGACGTTCTCCGAGGGAGTCAAGAAACTCGTCAAGATCGGCACCTGCCCCGCGAAGAAGCTGGGCGGCGCGCTCACCCCGGTCGGCTAGCGAGGGACGACATGCACACGACCATCAGCCCGTTCACGCTCACGTCCTGGAAGGAGAAACAGCCCGTCGGGCGAACGAAGTTCGGCTGGGTGGGCACTTCTCCGCAGCTCGGAGACATTCGGGTGGTGTATCCGGCGGGCCGGGACGTACCGAACGTGATCGTCACGGATGTGCGCGGCGCTCTGATCCCCACGGCCACGTTCGAGACGCGTGGCCTGCACGCGGACGTCCTGTCGATGCCGGCCCTCAACCGCGCGACGCTCCGGGTGGGCGACGGGCTCGTGCGGATGAGCCGGAACCGATGGGCGCTCACGCACCGGGGGCGCTCCCTGCGCATGACGTATCTGGGCGACGCGTACAGGCTCACGGCGATCAACCGCCGGGCGTACCAGCTGTCCCGGCGGCCCGACGCCGAGGATCCCGGTGCCGTCGTCACGGTGCGGCAGTCGGGTCTCGGGAGCGGCAGGAAGGTGACCGTGGAGGCGGCGGGCCGGGTCCTGCCCGCCGACGTCTCCCTCGCCGCTCTCTTCTCCGGAGTCGACCGGTCCGTGCTCACACGGCGCGGCGCCGTACGGGCGGGTTTCTCGAGGATCCTCAACTTCTGGGCCGAGTCCCAGAGCTGAGCGGATGCCAAGCGAGTGCGTAGCGCCGTCGCCGTCGCCGTGGTCACGAGCACGGAGGCCGATGAGGACGATGGCTGACGGCCACGCACCGCCTCGCACCGGCCCTGCGTGTGATCGGCCGCTCAGGCCAGGCCGAGCGCCCGCTTCAGGAAGTCCACCTGAAGCAGGAGCAGGTTCTCCGCCACCTGTTCCTGGGGGGTCATGTGGGTCACCCCGGACAGCGGCAGCACCTCGTGCGGGCGGCCGGCGGACAGCAGGGCGGAGGACAGGCGCAGGGCGTGCGCGAAGACGACGTTGTCGTCGGCCGTGCCGTGCACGACCATCAGGGGGCGGTGCGGCTCGGCGGGGGAGGACAGGCCCTCGTCCGTGACCAGGGAGCTCTTCGCGTACGACTCCGGGTGGGCGGCCGGGTCGCCCAGGTACCGCTCCGTGTAGTGCGTGTCGTACAGCCGCCAGTCCGTCACCGGCGCGCCCGCGATCCCCGCGTGGAAGACGTCCGGGCGGCGCAGCACCGCGAGCCCCGCCAGCCAGCCGCCGTACGACCAGCCGCGGATCGCCACCCGGGACAGGTCGAGGGGGTACGTCTTCGCGAGGTCCTGGAGCGCGTCGACCTGGTCCTCCAGGGACACGGTGAAGTCGTGGTGGATCGCCTTCTCCCAGGCGGGGGAGCGGCCGGGAGTGCCCCGCCCGTCCGCGACGACCACCGCGAACCCCTGGTCGGCGAACCACTGCGAGGTGAGGTGCGCGTTGTGTGCGGCGACCACCCGCGGACCGTGCGGACCGCCGTAGGGATCCATCAGCACCGGCAGGGGGGTGTCTCCGGTGTAGTCCGTAGGCATAAGCACGGCGCACGGGATTCGGCGTGCGCCCCCCTCGGTGAGTGTCACGCGCGGGGACAGGCCGGGATCTTCGGCGTAAGAGGGGACAGTCGCCGCCCGCTTCCCCTCCCGCAGTACCTGCACCCGGGAGCCCGGCCGGTCGAGCGTCGCGGACACCAGGACGGTCACGCCCCCCGCGCGCACCGCCGAGTGCACGCCGGGCTCCTGTGACACCCGCTCCACTCCGAGCTCGTTCACCCGGTACACGTGCACCTCGCCGGTCTCGGGGCTCTCCGCGTCCTCGCCGGCCGACGCCGAGACCAGCACGTCGTCGTCGGAGACGTCCAGCACCGCCCGGACGTGCAACTGCGCCCGGGTCAACGGGCGTTCACCCACCGCGAGGACCCGCGCGCCACCCTCGTCGGCGATCCGCACCAGCTGCCCCGACGGGCTCCAGCACGGCACCCCGGGGAAAAGATCAAGCCAAACTGGATCTTCGTCCGCGTGCACCATCCGGGTCGAACCGGTGTCCGGATCGACGGCCAGGAACAGCTGACTGCGCTGGTCGCGCGCCTGGACGAGCAGCAGTGGCGCACCCGCCGCTGACCAGTGCACATGCGCCACGTACGGATAGCGCGCCCAGTCCCAGACAACCTCCGTACGCGCCCCGTCCAGGCCGATCACGAACAGCCGTACGTCCGCGTTGTCCGTGCCCGCCGCCGGGTACGGCACGTGTTGTGGATCACGCTCCGGACGGGCCGGATCGGAGATCCACCACCGCCGCACCGGCGTGTCGTCCACCCGTGCCACCAGCAGCCGGTCCGACTCCGGTGACCACCAGAACCCCCGCAGCCGGTGCATCTCCTCGGCCGCGATGAACTCCGCCAGACCGTACGTGACCTGCTCCGACTCGGACTCGGCCAGCGGCCGGTCACCCTCGCCCTCGGCGCCGGTGACCCGCAGGCCGCCCCGCGCGACGTACGCGATGTGCCGTCCGTCGGGGGAGGGGCGCGGGTCGATCACCGGTCCGGGGACGCGGAGTTCGCGTGCCGTACCGGCCCGCAGCTCCGCCGCGAAAAGCCGCCCTGACAAGGCGAAACTCGCCAACTCGACGGCCGCGTCGGTGGCGTAGCCGACGATGCCGGCGCCGCCCTCGCGGCTGCGCTCGCGCCGCGCCCGCTCCTCGGGCGAGAGGCGCTCCGTCGCTCCGCCCAGCAGGGCGCGCGGGTCGGCCGCCACGCGTTCCCCGCCCTCCGGCAGGTCGAGGACCCACAGCGAATTGGCCCGGTCGGTACCCGCCTCGGAACGCAGGAACACGACACGCGACCCGTCGGGCGCCACGGTGAACGCGCGCGGCGCGCCGAGGGTGAACCGCTGGGTACGGGCGTGCCGACGGGGGAAGGAGACAGGCTCGGTCGTCATGCCACGACCATATTGGCCATGCGCCCCCTTGTGCGGCTGTGCGCCGATCAATGCGCGAGTGCGGATAGTTATGATCACTAGCGCATGGTGGGTATCAACCTGCTGGCTGTCGTACGGATTTATCTGCCCCCATAGTTCCGTTCCCGTCCGATCCCCCACGTCCCTGGGTTCTTTGGAGGTGAGCCGCCGTGGCACTCTCGATTTCGGCGGTGGTGCTGCTGGCGATCATCGTCTTCCTGTTGATCAAGAAGTCAGGTCTGAAGGGCGGACACGCGGTCGTGTGTGTCCTGCTCGGCTTCTACCTGGCCTCGTCGACGGTGGCCCCGACGATCAGCGAGCTGACGACGAACATCGCGGGCATGATCGGCAGCATCAAGTTCTGATCAGCCGGCGGATCTGCGCCCGGTCGGCCTTCGGACGGTCGACTCCGGCGTGCTCCTCGTGGTCCATCGGCATCGCCTGACGTTCAGTGTTCCGCAACTGCCCTGCTTCCCGCAGACGTTCGAGGTGGAGCCGCGACGCTGCCCTGCCTCCGAGCGGACGCCGGATCCCAGAAACGCGTGCTCCGGTGGCAGGGGCGCCTTCCCCCAATGACCACGACGGTGAAAGCACCCCACCAAGCCCCACCCCGCCCTCCCGCCGCGCCGGGCGCCTCTCACCCGCGCGAGTGAACATCACCAACTCGGCTGGATTCGGCAGTGGTTGCCTGCCCTACGCTCAGCGCAACACAACCGCAGACATGCGACGGCCCCCGCCGGGACGGCAATCCCAGTGCGAGGGCCTGACCACCGAGGAAGAAAGCACCTTCCTGATGGATACGCACGACACTAGCGTGCCCCCGCACGCCCGGTCCCGCGACGCGGGCAAAAACCACACCCACCGGTACACCCCTCCCGGCAGCGGCCTCACCCACGACAACACCCGCCACACCACCCGCTTCACGGTGATCGGCAACCACCTCGCCCAGCACCCGGAGCTGTCGGGGCTCGCGATCGGGCTGGGCGTCCACATCCAGTCGCTTCCCGCGGGCGCCCGCGTCGACATCAAGACCCTCACCGCCCGCTTCCCCGAGGGTTCGACCCGTATCGCCGCGGCCCTGCGCGAACTGGAGACCCACGGTTACCTGCGCCGCGAACGCCGACGTGTCCCCGGCGGCCGCATCGTCACCCGCACGATCTCCTGCAACCAGCCCGGGAGCCGCCGGACGGACGACGAGACGGCGGTACGACCCGCCCGCCCGACGCCGAGGAAACCGGCCCCCCGCAAACCCCTCCCCGCCGTACCGCGCCCCGCTCACCCCGCTCCCGCCCTCCTTCAGGCCGCGACGGATCTCCTCGCCGACCTCCGCCGCCAGGCCCCGGACCTCCTCCTCTCCGCCTGCGACACGGCCCACCTCGCTCCCGGCGTGGCCGCCTGGCTGGAGCGAGACGTCAGCCCCACCGCCGTACGGCAGGCCCTGACCACCGATCTCCCGCCCGAGGGCCTACGACGACCCGCGGCCTTCCTCGCGCACCGCCTGTCCGCGCAGCTGCCACCGCCGCCACCGTTCCGAGCACCCCCTGCCTCGCCGGCCGTTCGACTCCCCCTCCAGACCTGCGACGGCTGTGACCGGGCCTTCCGTTCTTCCGAACCCGGCCACTGCCGTGACTGCCGGAGTTCGCGACCAGGAAGCCCCTGGTCATGACCGGCTCACACAGACGGACAAGCCCAGCACCGCCGTGTCATCCGCCGCGCTCGCAGCCCAGCCCAGCCCTACCGCCGCCCCGCCCTGCCCCGCCCCGATGATCCGGCCAGACAGTGGACGCGAGCGGATCCCCGTCCCGCGCAGACCCCGGACGCCCTGCGGGCGGCCCTCGCAGGAGTCCGCTCGCACGGCGCCCGCAGGATTCCTTGTGAGCCCCCTCACCTCCCCACGCGGTCCGGGGAGGTGAAGGGGGGAGGCCAGGGGCCTCGTAGGGTGGGGTCATGACGGAACTGCCCGCCCGGCGGCTGCTGCTGGTGCACGCGCACCCGGACGACGAGTCGATCAACAACGGCGCGACCATGGCCCGCTACGCGGCCGAAGGTGCCCGGGTGACCCTGGTCACCTGCACGCTCGGCGAGCGCGGCGAGGTCATCCCGCCCGCACTCGCCCACCTGACCGGCGCCGCCCTGGGCGAGCACCGGCTCCGTGAGCTCACGGAGGCCATGCGCGCGCTCGGCGTCGACGACTTCCGTCAGCTCGGCGGCGCCGGCCGCTACCAGGACTCCGGGATGATGGGCCTCGCCGACAACGACGACCCGTACTGCTTCTGGCAGGCGGACCTCGACGAGGCCGCCGGGTACCTGGTCGAGGTCATCCGCGAGGTACGCCCCCAGGTGCTCGTCACGTACGACGAGAACGGCGGCTACGGCCACCCCGACCACATCCAGGCGCACCGGGTGGCCATGCGGGCCGTCGAGCTGGCCACGGAGTCGGGGTGCGAGATCGCCAAGGTCTACTGGAACCGGGTGCCCCGCTCCGTCGCCGACGAGGCTTTCGCCCGGCTGGAGCGGGACCTGCCCGGCCTGCGCTTCGACAAGGCGGCCGACGTCGGCGACGTACCGGGTGTGGTCGGCGACGAGCGGATCACCGCCGGGATCGACGGCACCGCGTACGCCGCCGCGAAGGCCGCCGCGATGCGCGCGCACGCCACGCAGATCGACGTGGCCGAGCCGTACTTCGCCCTCTCCAACGCACTCGCCCAGCCCGTCTTCGCCACCGAGTACTACGAGTTGGTGCGCGGGGAGGCGGCACCCTCCGGGGCTCGGGAGACCGATCTGTTCGCCGGGATCGAGGAGACGCGATGAGCGACCGGACGACGTCCGCGCTGGCCCAGCCGTTGCAGCGGCCCTCTGCCGGGCGGGCCGCCGCCTGTCTGGGGCTTTTCGTGCTCGGCGCGGTCGTCGCGGTGGCCGGGGCGCTGGTGCAGTCCGGCTGGTTCCCCGGCGGGCTGCTGCTCGCGCTCGCCGGCGAGGCGGGCCTCTGCCTGGGCGGGGCGCGGGCCGTCGGCAGCCGGGGCGGGGCCGTCGCGCCCGCCGGCGGCTGGATGCTCGCGGTCGTCCTGCTCATCGCCAGCCGGCCGGAGGGCGACTTCGTCTTCGCCGCGGGAAGAAGCGCGTACCTCTTCCTGTTCGGAGGGATGGCCGTGGCTGTGATCTGCGCCACGCTTGGTCCGGGGCGGCAACCGGGCGGTGACGGCGTCCGACTTGGGAAGTGACGTACCACTTCGCCGGACCCCGCCCGTGCGATTCCCGTGTGGGTTTCCCCAGCGGTCGTGGGATACGCGCCAGAAGTGGCCAGTATGGTGGTGCGCGCCGCCGAGCCGCCCGAGAGAGGTCGTAACGCGGGCGGCGGAGCCAACCGGGAGAACCTGCCTTGAGTCGTGAAACTGACAGTCCGTCCTCCGGGCCCAACGGGCGCGGCGGAGCCGCCTACCCCTCGGGCACGCCGCCGTACGGGACGCCCACGGCTTCCGACGGCGGTCCGGACGCGGGCCGTTCGGCCGCGCGGCCGCCGGAGGAACGCAAGACCGAGACCACGCTGACGACCCGGATCCGGATCAACATCCCCGGATCACGGCCGATTCCGCCGGTCGTCATGCGCAAGCCCGTCGGCGAGAGCGAGGGGTCCGACGACAGCGCGGACGCCGAGGCGCCGACGCCGGGCTCCGCCACGTCCGCGTCCGCGTCCACGGGCACCGCCGAACCGTCCGCCGAGCCCGCGCCGGGCGCGGACGGGAAGCCGAGCGACTGGTTCGTGCCCCGCAAGTCCGGCCCGGCCAAGGGCGGTCAGAGCGGCGGCTCCACCAACGGGGCCGGTGCGCCGGGCGGTTCGGGCGCGGGTGCCTCCGGCGGTGGTACCGGTGCCGGTGGTACCGGTGCCGGTACGCCTGCCTCCGGCGGTGCGCGTCCCGGCGGCGTGGTCGGCTCCATGAGCGTGCGGGGCGGCTCCCGTCCCGGCGGCACGAACGGCGCCGGGCTGTCCGGTGCGACCGGAGGTCCGGTGGCCCCCGGGCACGGTGGCGGCACGGGATCCTTCGACGTCACCGAGGCGCTGGGCGCGGGCCCGCGCGGCAACGGCTCCCGCCCCGGTGACTCGCGCCGCGACGACCTGCCGTACTTCTCGGAGAACGGCGGGGACCAGGGCGGCCAGAATGGCGGCGCCCAGAACGCCCAGAACGCCCAGAACGGTCAGAGCGCTCTGAGCGCCTATGACGAGGGTCTGAGCAGCTACGGCGGTCAGGGCGGTCAGGGCCACCAGAACGGCCAAGGTGCCTACGGCGGCCAGAACGGCCAGGACGCTTACGGCGGCCAGGGCGGCCCCAGCGGGTTCAGCGGTCCGAACGGTCACGGCGGGCCGGGTGGACCGAGCGGTCCGCATGGCCCCGCCGGCCCGACCGGCGGCCCGGTCACCGGCGACGGACCGCTGGTACCGCCCACCGGCCCGGGAGCCGATCCCTTCGGCGGTTCCCGCGACTTCAACGCACCGGACGGCTTCGGCGGGCCCGGTGCTCACCCCGGCGGTCCCGGCGGCGCTTCCGGCGCTGACGGCCTCCGCGGACCCGGCGGCTCCGGCGGACCTGGCGGGCCCGGTGCGTCCGACGGCCTCGGCCGTCCAGGTGGCCCCGGCGCCTCCGGCGGTCCCCGGCACGCGAGCGGCTCGCCCGGTCTCGGCGGTCCCGGTGCCCCGGGTGGCCCTTCCGCCCCCGGTGGCCCTTCCGCCCCCGGCGGCCCCGGTGGCCCCGGCGCCTTCAACGGCCCCTCCGGGCCCGGTGCGCAGAACGGCCCGGGCCGCCCCTCCGGCCCCGGCGGACCCGTCGCTCCCGGCACCGGCCCCGGTGGCCCCGGAACACCCCCCGGAAGCGGCCGCCACGCGGGTCCCGGCGCCGGCCCCGCAGGAGCCCCCGCCCCCCGCCCCGCCGGTATGAGCGACGACACCGCGATCCTCACCCCGCAGAAGCCGGCCCCCGAGCCCGGTTCCCCCGGCTTCGGCGGTGCCGCGGACAACGTCTCCGGGCACACCGTCACCAGCGGTATCCCCGTCGTGCCGTCCGACCGGAACCCGACGTTCCCGCCGGGCGCGCACACCGACGGGCCGCTCCCGCACACGCCCCCGAAGTCGGGCGAGACGGGCACGCAGACCGCGCCCGCCGCGTCCGCGTCCAAAAAGAGGAAGAAGGGGCGCAGCAAGCTCGGGCTGCTGGTCGGCGCGGTGATCGTGGTCGGCGGTGTCGCGTACGGCGCCGGGCTGCTCATGAACCACTCCGACGTGCCCAAGGGCACCACCGTGCTCGGCGTCGACATCGGCGGCGGTACCCGCGACGACGCCGTCGAGAAGCTCAACAAGGCCTTCGACGCCCGGGTGAACAAGGACCTCAAGCTCTCGGTGGACGGCAGGACCGTCACGCTGAAGCCGGAGCAGGCCGGGCTCCAGTTCGACATGCAGTCCACGGTGAGCGGCGCCGCGCAGAGCGACTACAACCCGGTCTCCGTGATCGGTTCGCTCTTCGGCAACCACCGGGTCGTCGAGCCGGTCATGCCGGTCGACGAGGAGAAGCTGCACGCCGAACTCCAGGAGGCCGCCGGCGGCGCCGGGTCGGCGACCGACGGCACGATCAAGTTCGAGAACGGCAAGGCCGTCGCCGTGTACGGCAAGCCGGGCAAGGGCATCGACGTCGGCAAGTCGACCGAGTCGGTCGAGGAGGCGTACCGCACCCAGGTCGAGACCGGCACGGCCTCCGCGGTGGCGCTCCCGACGACCACCAGGCAGCCGACCGTCCCGAACGCCGAGGTCGACCGGATGATGACGGAGTTCGCGGAGCCCGCGATGTCCGAAGTCGTCACCGTGCAGACCGACGCGGCGCACAGCATCAAGTTCGGCTCCTTGTCACTGCCGAAGATCCTCGGCTTCAAGGCCGTCGACGGCAAGCTCGTGGAGACGTACGACCTTCAGGCGCTCCAGGAGGCGTACGGCACCACCTTCGACGGCGTGCAGATCGAGGGCGCGAGCGGGAAGCGGGACGTCCTGCCGCAGGACGTCGCCTCCGCGCTGGGCAAGGCGCTGCGCGGCAAGACACCGGCGGAGCGCATCCAGGTCATCGACGTGAACCCGAGCTGACCCCCGCCCGGCCGGACGAACGAGCCCCTGCCCGCACCGGGCAGGGGCTTCGTGACGGGACTAATTGAGCATGGCCCGCGCCGCCCGCGCCTGCTCCCGCACCCGCGCCGCGGCCGGCTCGTCCACCGCCCCCACGACCTCGGCGTACGTCTCCAGCTCCTGGGCCCCCTGCACGAAGTCCCCCCGCTGCACCAGCAGTTGCGCCCGCTCGTACCGAAGCCGCGCCGGATGCGCGGGCAGCAGCAGCGACAGGTCGACGGCCCACAACGCCACATCCGACCGCTCCGGCCGGGCCGCCGCCCACGCCCGGACGTTGTTCAGGATCCGCAGCACCACGTCCAGCGACTCCGCGGGACGCAGCATCGACGGATGCAACGAACCCCCCGTCGCCCCCGCCACCAGCAGCTCCGCGTCGGAGCCGGTCAGCACCCGCCCCCCGTCGAAGGGGTCGGCCAGCACCTGCTCCTCCTGCGCTCCGAGCCCGACCACGAAATGCCCCGGCAGAGCCACCCCGTACACCGGCGCACCGGCCCGCCGCGCCACCTCCATCCACACCACCGCCAGGAGGATGGGCAGCCCGCGCCGCCGCCGCAGCACCTCGTGCAGCAGCGAGGACTCCAGGCGCTGGTAGTCGGCGGGGGTGCCGTGGAAACCGCACCGCTCCCCGAGCATCTCGCGCAGCGCGACCGCCCAGGAGCGCGGCCCGCCGGGCCGGAACGGCAGCTGTCCGGCCAGCCGGTCCAGCTCGATCTGCGCGGCGTCGATACCCGCCTCGTCCAGCGTCCCGTCCGCCTCCGCGCCCACCAGCAGACACAGCGTGGCCAGGTCGGGCCGCTCGGCGCGGGCCTCTTCGGCGAACCGCCGGCGCAGTTCGGCGGAGCGTTCGGGCGGTGGGGGGCAGGGGGGACGCATAGCAGGCTGGTGCCCTTTCACGGCGATCACTACCGCTGGTTCTCGACACTTCCGGGTTCGCGGTAGTGGTGGTACGCGTGGTGCGCCGAGAACCCCGTCCCGGCGTACAGCGCCCGCGCCCCCGCGTTGTCCGTCTCGACCTGGAGCCACGCGGCCGAGGCGCCTTCGTCGAGCGCCCGCCGGGCCAGCGCCGCCAGCACGGCGGTGGCCAGCCCCCGCCGCCGCTGGCGCGGATCCACCTCGACGGCGGCGAAGGAGGCCCACCGCCCGTCGACGACACACCGCCCGATGGCCGCGGGAGCCGCGCCCTCCGCCGGGCCGGGAACCGTGGCGAACCACACCGACGGGCCGCTCCCCAGCACCTTCAGCGCCACCTCGCTCACCCCTTTTCGCTGGTAGCGCGCGAGCCACGCCTCGTCCGCCGTCCGGGACAGCGTGACGCCGGCCGGCTCCCCCCGGTCGGCGAGGGGCGCCAGCGCGCCGATCCACAGCTCGGCGCTCACCTCCCGCGTCCAGCCCCGCCGCTCCAGCTCCGCGCACAGGGCTTCCTGCGTCCCCTCGGCCCCGGTCGCGGTCTGCACGTAGGCGGGCAGCCCACGGTCGCCGTACCACTGCCGTACGGCGCTCAGGGCCTCGTCGAGCGGGCGGCCGGGGTCGCCCAGCGGGAGTACGGAGTTGGCCCGCCGGGTGAACCCGCCGGCGGCCCGCAGTTCCCACCCGCCCAGCCGTTCGCTCTCCACGGGCCGCCAGGCCCGGGCGGCGACGCGCGCCAGCTCCTCGTAGGACGCCGCGGGGCCCCGCCGCCGGGCCGGTGCGGACGGGACGACCTTGCCCGCGACCAGCGCGGATTCCGGAATGCGGACACTGCGGCCGTCCCGGCGCGTGATCAGCAGCACACCGTCGTCCCATGATGTGAGAACACCCACCGTGTCGGTGAACTTCTCACGCGTGGCCCCACCGTCGCCCAGCCGCCGGACGGACACCCGTTTGCCCACGTCAGCTGCGGAGATACGGACCACGAGGCGTCCTGTCGCAGAGATTTCCACAGGTCAGTTCACCCCTCCTGTTCGGATCATGCCCGGGAACGGAGATACTAGGTGCGGGCATCGACGACGCCGCGCTCCCGCGCGCCAGGCGGCGGAGCCTGAGGAGGCCCGCCAGCGCCCTATCGAGGAGGAACGACAGCGTGACCTACGTCATCGCGCAGCCTTGTGTCGACGTCAAGGACAAGGCGTGCATCGAGGAGTGCCCGGTCGACTGCATTTACGAGGGCTCCCGGTCCTTGTACATCCACCCGGACGAATGCGTCGACTGTGGTGCCTGTGAGCCGGTCTGCCCGGTCGAGGCGATCTTCTACGAGGACGACACTCCCGAGGAGTGGAAGGACTATTACAAGGCGAACGTCGAGTTCTTCGACGAGCTCGGCTCCCCGGGCGGCGCCAGCAAGCTGGGCCTGATCGAGCGCGACCACCCCTTCGTCGCCGCGCTGCCGCCGCAGAACCAGTAGGAGCGGTCCGCACCTCCCCCATGTCCCGACCGCGCTGGGACCGGGGGACCCTCATCGCCCCGGTCCCGTACGGCCCGATCGCCCTTGATCGCCGTACGGGGCCGAGGCGTTTGCCGTACCGAAGAAAGTGAGCCGAGCACCGTGTCCGCAGTCTCCGACCGCCTGCCCACCTTCCCCTGGGACAAGCTGGAGCCGTACAAGAAGACGGCCGCCGCGCACCCGGACGGCATCGTCGACCTGTCCGTCGGCACTCCGGTCGACCCGGTCCCCGAGCTGATCCGGAAGGCGCTGGTCGGCGCCGCGGACTCGCCGGGCTATCCGACGGTCTGGGGCACCCCGGCGCTGCGTGACGCGATCACCGGCTGGCTGGAGCGCCGCCTGGGCGCCCGCGAGGTCACCCACCGGCACGTCCTGCCGGTCGTCGGTTCCAAGGAACTCGTCGCCTGGCTCCCCACCCAGCTGGGCCTCGGCCCCGGCGACCGGGTGGCCTATCCGCGCCTGGCCTATCCGACCTACGAGGTCGGCGCGCGGCTGGCCCGCGCGGAGTACGAGGTCTACGACGACCCGACGACCCTGGACCCGGCCGGCCTGAAGCTGCTCTGGCTCAACTCCCCGTCCAACCCCACGGGCCGGGTCATCCCCAAGGACGAGCTGACCCGGATCGTCGCCTGGGCCCGCGAGCACGGCATCCTGCTCTTCTCCGACGAGTGCTACTTGGAGCTGGGGTGGGAGGCCGACCCGGTCTCGGTCCTGCACCCGGACGTGAACGGCGGCTCCTACGACGGCATCGTCGCCGTCCACTCGCTCTCCAAGCGCTCGAACCTGGCGGGCTACCGCGCGGCCTTCCTGGCCGGCGACCCGGCCGTCCTCGGGCCGCTGCTGGAGATCCGCAAGCACGGCGGCATGATGACGCCGGCCCCGACCCAGGCGGCGGTGGTCGCGGCCCTCGGCGACGACACCCACGTCCGCGAACAGCGCGAACGCTACGCCGCCCGCCGCGCCGCCCTGCGCGAGGCGCTGCTCGCCCACGGCTTGCGCATCGAGCACAGCGAGGCCAGCCTCTACCTCTGGGCCACCCGCGACGAGTCGTGCTGGGACACGGTCGCGCACCTGGCCGGCCTCGGCGTCCTGGTGGCCCCGGGCGACTTCTACGGCGAGGCCGGCAAGACCTTTGTCCGCGTGGCCCTGACGGCGACGGACGAGCGGATCAGGGCAGCGGTGAAGCGGCTCACGTAGCCGCCACGCCCCCTGCCGGCGTCATGGCGCCGGCGTCCGTCGGCGCACAAGGCGACGGGGCCCAGGTGACACCCTGGACCCCGTCGCCGTACAGCGGGCGGCAAGCCGGCGTCAGCCGAGGGGAAGCCCCTTCAGCGGCAGCGAGTCCGCCGCCGGCAGCCCGTCCTTGGCGACCGCGTCCGCCGGCAGTCCGCCCTTCGTCGCGGTCGACGCGGTGTCGCCCACCACGTCCCCGGCGGAGCCGGCCGCCTCGCCCGCCACCTTCTGCGCCACCGGCGTCGCCTTCTTCACGACCTTGCCGCTGGTCTTGCCGGCGACCGGCACCGCCTTCTTGACCGCCTTGCTGCCGGTGTCACCCGCGGTCCCGCTCAGGTTCTGCGCCGCACCGTCGACGGTGTTGCCGACGTTCGCCCCGTCCAGGGCGGTCAGCCCACCGAGGTTCGGAGTGGCCGGCAGCTCGGGGGCCGCGCTGGCGGAGCCGGCCGCACCGACCCCGGCGGCCGCTCCCGCAGCGACGAGCAGCGCGGCACGGGCGATCCGTCGGGTCAGGGGGAGGGACATGTTGCTCCTTCATTCGGCTGTGATCGTCCGGGCTCGGACGCAGTGACTACCGCTCGAAGCCTGCGAAGGTTGCGGCGACGCGATGTAAAGAGTTGGCAATGCGTCGCATTATCGCCTGTGGATAAAAACGGGCAAAAAGAGCCCGGCCCGAAAGTCCGCCGAATCCTTACAGCCCTGTGACGGCACGGGATCTGCCGCATACGGGGGTGACCGGGCGAAAACCTGCCCACACGGCCGCCGTCAGATGGCCCGCGTAACCCTTGGGGGTGAGCGCCCGTACTACTGCGCGGTCACGATCCGGACCGCGTCCGTGGCCCGTTGCGCGTCGGCCGTGTCCGCCGTACGCCACTGGCTGTCCGTGGTGCCGGCGACCCACTCCCGCCCGGCGTACGTGACACGCTCGATGTGCAGCGCGGACGCGTTGGCGACCGCCCAGTGCGCCAGCTGCCAGCCGCGTTCGCGCAGGCCGCGGTCCGGGCCCGGGGCCGTGTCCTCGGTCACGGGCAGCGTGACGGTCCGCCCGTCGCTGCCGCCCGCGGCGCTCGCGGACGGCTTCGGCGTCGGTGTCGGCGTCGGCGAACCGTCCACCTCGGCCGAGGCCGGCTCCAGCACGTCCCGGCCGAAGTCGCGCACCAGGGCCGAGCGCACCGCGTCCGGACCGGCGGCCTGGGTGGTGGCCGGGCGCCCCTCGCAGGTCAGCGTGGCCGCCGACTGCCCGGTGAGGGCGGCGGCGAGCAGCGCGGCATCCGGCTCGTGCTTGGCGTACGCCGTCGGATAACCGCTGCGCTGCACCTTCTGCGCGGCGACCGTCAGCGGGAGGTCCCGGTAGTCCGGCACCTTCGCCAGGTGCTCGTAGAAGATGTCCGCCGAGTACGTCGGGTCCATGATCTCCTTCGGCGTGCCCCAGCCCTGCGAGGGCCGCTGCTGGAACAGGCCGAGCGAGTCGCGGTCGCCGTAGTCGATGTTGCGCAGCGCCGACTCCTGGAGCGCGGTGGCGAGCGCGATCGTCACGGCCCGCTCGGGCATGCCGCGCCCGGTGCCGACGGCCGCGATCGTCGCCGCGTTGACGGCCTGCTCCGGACTGAACTCGTAGCCGGCTCCGCCGTCCTCGCCGGAGACGACCTTGCAGCCGGGAGTGTTCGCGCCTCCGGTGACGTACTGCACCACGAGGTAACCGGCGACGGCGCACAGGACCACGAGGGCCGCCCCGATACGCAGGAGGCGGCCGCGACGCTTGGGAGGAGGGGACTGCTCTGGCATTCGCACAAGATACTGGAGAGTACTGTGCGTGCGGTGCCGCCTGTGGACAGTCCGCCGACGGCCCGGGCGTTAAGGTCGACAGCATGGCCGACACCTCACTTGACCTCACCCTGGACGCCGCTCGGCTCACCGCGCAGCTCGTCGACTTCCCCTCCGAGAGCGGCACCGAGAAGCCGCTGGCGGACGCGATCGAGGTAGCCCTGCGCGCGCTGCCGCACCTGACGGTCGACCGGTACGGCAACAACGTGGTCGCCCGCACGAATCTGGGCCGACCGGAACGCGTCATCCTCGCCGGCCACATCGACACCGTCCCGATCGCGGACAACGTCCCCTCCCGGCTCGACGACGAGGGCTACCTGTGGGGCTGCGGTACGTGTGACATGAAGTCCGGGGTGGCGGTGCAGCTGCGCATCGCGGCCACGGTCCCGGCGCCCAACCGAGACCTCACCTTCGTCTTCTACGACAACGAGGAGGTCGCCTCGGACCTGAACGGCCTCAAGCACGTGGCCGCGGCCCACCCCGAGTGGCTGGAGGGCGACTTCGCGGTCCTGCTGGAGCCGACGGACGGTCAGGTGGAGGGCGGCTGCCAGGGCACGCTCAGGGTGTTCCTGAAGTTCAAGGGGGAGCGGGCGCACTCCGCGCGCGCGTGGATGGGCTCCAACGCCATTCACGCCGCCGCCCCGGCGCTCGCCAAGCTCGCCGCGTACGAGCCCCGCGAGCCGGTCGTGGACGGCCTCCGGTTCCACGAGGGCCTCAACGCCGTACGCGTCGAGGGCGGTGTCGCCACCAACGTCATCCCCGACGCCTGCACCCTCGTCGTCAACTTCCGCTACGCGCCCGACCGCAGCGAGGAGGAGGCGGAGGCCTTCGTCCGCGCCTACTTCGCGGACTGCGGTGTCGACGAGTTCGTGGTCGACGACCACACCGGCGGCGCCCGCCCCGGCCTCACCCACCCGGCCGCCCAGGCCTTCATGGCGGCCGTCGGCGGCGAGGCCCGCCCCAAGTTCGGCTGGACGGACGTGGCCCGCTTCAGCGCGCTGGGCGTGCCCGCGGTGAACTACAGCCCCGGCGAGCCGCTGCTGGCGCACAAGGCGGACGAGCGGGTGAAGGCGTCCCTGATCCCGGAGGCCGAGGAGCGGCTGCGGAGCTGGCTGACGGCGTGAGGGCGCACGGGACGGCGCAGGTGTGTCCGAGGGCGCTTCAAGGCGGACATGCTCACGTCCCCCGTCCGTAACCCGCGTGGATCTACGCTGAGATGGAAAGACCCGCAAGCGGAGGGAGCACACATGGCTACTGGCAACCCCGAGGGCGCGAAGCAGCCGCCGGAGGAGCAGCGCCTGGGACCGGTGCTCCGCAGGCGGGAGCAGGTCCAGGCGAGCACGACCGACCAGCGGCTGCTGGACGCGGGCGGCCCCTCCGACTGGGTCCACACCGACCCGTGGCGGGTCCTGCGCATCCAGTCGGAGTTCATCGAGGGCTTCGGCACACTCGCCGAACTCCCGGCCGCGATCAGCGTGTTCGGCTCGGCCCGGACGCCCGCGGACTCACCGGAGTACGAGGCGGGGGTGCGCCTCGGCCGCGGCCTGGTCGAAGCCGGTTTCGCCGTCATCACCGGCGGCGGCCCCGGCGCCATGGAGGCCGCGAACAAGGGCGCCTGCGAGGCGAAGGGCATCTCCGTCGGGCTGGGCATCGAACTGCCCTTCGAGCAGGGCCTGAACCAGTACGTCGACATCGGCCTCAACTTCCGCTACTTCTTCGTCCGCAAGATGATGTTCGTCAAGTACGCGCAGGGCTTCGTGGTCCTGCCGGGCGGCCTCGGCACGCTGGACGAACTCTTCGAGGCACTGACCCTGGTCCAGACCCAGAAGGTCACCCGCTTCCCGATCGTCCTCTTCGGTACGGAGTACTGGGGCGGGCTGGTCGACTGGCTCAAGAACACCCTGATCGCCCAGGGCAAGGCCTCGGAGAAGGACCTCCTCCTGTTCCACCTCACGGACGACGTGGACGAGGCGGTCGCGCTGGTGTCGAAGGAGGCGGGCCGCTAGCGGGGCGCCATGACAGCCCGTCCGGCGCTTGAGGACGAGGCCCTTCGGGCCGATGGGGTCTGGTGGCGCAGCCCCCAGGGACGGGACGGGAAGGGGCGGCGGGGGCGACGAAAACCCTACGCCAGCCCCCTCCGCGCCACCGCCGGCTCCCGGTGCCCCGCGATCGACGCCACCATGTCCAGCACCTGCCGCGTCTCGGCGACCTCGTGCACCCGGTACACCTGCGCCCCCAGCCACGCCGACACCGCCGTCGTCGCCAGCGTCCCCACCACCCGCTCCTTCACGGGCCTGTCCAGCGTCTCGCCCACGAAGTCCTTGTTGGACAGCGACACCAGCACCGGCCACCCGGTCGCCACCATCTCGCCCAGCCGCCGCGTCGCCTCCAGGCTGTGCCGCGTGTTCTTCCCGAAGTCGTGCCCGGGATCGATCAGCACGGACTCCCGGGGCACCCCCAGGGCCACCGCCCGCTCGGCCAGCCCCACGGTCACCGCGAGGATGTCGGCCATGACGTCGTCGTACGTCACCCGGTGCGGCCGTGTCCGGGGCTGCGCGCCCCCCGCGTGCGTGCACACCAGGCCCACGCCGTACCGCGCGGCGACCTCCGCCAGCCCGGGATCCACGCCGCCCCACGCGTCGTTCAGCAGATCCGCCCCGGCCTCGCAGACCGCCTCACCGACCTCGGCCCGCCAGGTGTCCACGCTGATGACGACGTCCGGGAAGCGCCGCCGCACCTCCGCCACGAACCCGACGGTCCGCCGCGCCTCCTCCTCGGCGGTCACCTCCTCGCCCGGCCCGGCCTTGACCCCGCCGATGTCGACGATGGCCGCGCCCTCCGCCACCGCGCGCTCCACGCGCGCGAGGGCGGGTTCGTCGAGGAAGGTCGCCCCCTGGTCGTAGAAGGAGTCCGGGGTCCGGTTCACGATCGCCATGATCACCGGCTCGTGCGGTCCGAATTCCCGCCTGCCCAGCCTGAGCATCCCCTGTGACCTCTCCTAGTTCGTCCCGGCGACCGACCGCCTGCGACCCTAACTGTCAGACTCGCATGGCACGATCGGACCCTGACACATTCGAAGCCGAGCACACAGAGCGTGGGGACCTCAGCGATGGTTATGTTCTTGTTCCTGGTCATCGCGCTGGCCGTGGTGGTCGCCGCGGTGACGCTCGCCGTCGTGGGCGGCGGCGAGGGCGACGGCCCGCTGCCGGAGGCCGCCCCCGAGCGACTGCGGGACCCACTGCCTCCCGACCGCCCGGTGAACCGCGCGGACATCGAGAGCCTGCGCTTCCCGCTCGCCGCCCGCGGCTACCGCATGGCGGACGTCGACGACGCGCTCGGCCGCCTCGCCGCCGAACTCGCCGAGCGGGACGCCCGTATCGCCGACCTGGAGTCCGCGCTGGCCGGCGCCCGGGCCACCGCGGCCCACCTGTCCATGGACAAGCCGGTCCGGCCGCAGGAGCAGCCGTGAGCGACGGCGCCGCCCGGGCCGGTCCGGACGGCGCGCCGCGCTGCCCCTGGGCCCTGTCCACCGCGGACTACGTGACGTACCACGACGAGGAGTGGGGCCGCCCGGTCCACGGCGACGACGCGCTGTTCGAGCGCCTGTGCCTGGAGGCCTTCCAGTCGGGCCTGTCCTGGATCACGATCCTGCGCCGCCGCCCGACCTTCCGTACGGCCTTCGCCGACTTCCGGATCGCCTCGGTCGCCGCCTTCACCGACGACGACCGCGAGCGCCTGCTCGCCGACCCGGGCATCATCCGCAACCGCGCCAAGGTCGACGCGACGCTCGCCAACGCGCGCGTGCTGGCCGACTGGGCCCCGGGCGAGCTGGACGACCTCATCTGGTCCCACGCCCCGGACCCGGCCGCCCGCCCGGCCCCGAAGACCCTCTCCGACGTGCCGGCGGTCACCCCCGAGTCGACGGCCCTGTCGAAGGCCCTCAAGAAACGGGGCCTGCGCTTCATCGGCCCGACGACGGCGTACGCGCTGATGCAGGCGTGCGGACTGGTCGACGATCACCTGGAGACGTGCGTGGCGAGGCGCGCCTCCTAGGGACACGGGGACACGGCACGGAGGACGACCCGGCCGGCCGGTCCCGGCCGGCCCGCCGCCCGCGAGCGAGCCGCCGGCCCGCATTCACCGGCCCAGATACGTGGGCCTGGCCTTGTTCACGAACGCCTGCACCGCGATGGCGTGGTCCTCGGACGACCCCGCCCGCGTCTGGAGCTCGTCCTCCTTCTCCAGCGTCTCCTCCAGGGAGTGCGACAGCCCGTACGCCATCGCCTCCTTGATCGCCCCGTACGCCACCGTCGGCCCCGCGGCCAGTGCCCGCGCCACCTTCTCCGCCTCGCTCCGCAATTCCGCCGCCGGCACCAGCCGGTTCGCGATGCCCAGCTCGTACGCCTCCTGCGCCGGAACACTGCGCGGGAACAGCAGCAGGTCGGCCGCCCGGCCGGGCCCGACGACCCGGGGCAGCGTCCAGGAGATGCCCGAGTCCGCGGTCAGCGCCACGCCCGCGAAGGACGTGTTGAAGGCCGCCGTGTCCGCCACCACCCGGTAGTCCGCGGCGAGCGCGAAACCGAACCCGGCCCCGGCCGCCACCCCGTTCACCCCCGCCACCACGGGCTTGCGCATGCCGGTGAGCGCCCGCACGACCGGGTTGTAGTGCTCCCGCACCGTGCTCATGGTCTGCTCCGTGCCCGCCTCGCGGTCGGTGACCAGCAGCCCGATGTGCTCCTTGAGGTCCTGCCCCACGCAGAACGCCCGGTCCCCGGCGGCGGTCAGCAGCACCGCCCGTACGGCGTCGTCGTCCGCCGCGGACCGCACCGCGTCCCGGAGGGCGACCTTGGTCGCGATGTTCAGCGCGTTCATCGCCTCGGGGCGGTTCAGCGTGATCGTCGCGAGTCCGTCGCTCACCTCGTACAGCACGGTGTCGGCCATGGCGTTCCCCTCCGGTGTCCGCGGCTCGGACGTACCGGTCAGTACGTCCCAGTGTCCGAAGGACAGCATGGCGGAGATCGCCGCCCGGGGCCCCGACCGGACGTGTGACCTGCGTCAAAGAATTCGGGACGGCATCCGGTCGGAGAATGTCCGTGCGGCGGCGCAGTATCGCAGTCACACCGCCGAATTGAGTGGTTTTGCTCGCGCGCGTTGCCCAAGCGATGCCGACTGATGTTGGTCATCGGGTCCTGAGATGCGGGATAATGGCCTGGAAGCAATGTGTTCGATGCCGGTGTCGCGTGTCCCACTCCAGGAATGCGCGTGCCCTCCAGGGCTGTCGGCTTTGACTATGAGCTGGTTTCAGGAAGGGGAACGAGCATGGCGGCCATGAAGCCGCGGACGGGCGATGGCCCGCTCGAGGTGACCAAGGAGGGGCGGGGCATTGTCATGCGCGTTCCGCTCGAAGGCGGCGGTCGACTCGTCGTCGAGCTGACCCCTGACGAGGCCGACGCGCTCGGTGACGCCCTCAAGAAGGTCGTCGGCTGACGCGGAAGCGACCATACCCTTTCGGCTGCCCCGGCATCGCACACGGTGCCGGGGCAGCGTTTTTCACGGCTCGACAGCCCGGGACACGCCGGGAGAGAACACGGATTGAACACGCGGAACCCACATCGACGGGCCTCGGACCGACGGGCCTCGCGTCAGCCGGTGGGCCTCATCGTTTGACGGCGCACAGCAGTCCGTCGCCGACCGGCAGCAGGGACGGCATCAGCTCCTGGCTCTCGCGCACCGCGCGCAGCAGCTCCCGCAGCCGCAGGACCTCCGTGGGCTGCGGGCCCGAGTCCACCGTCCGGCCGTTCGCGAAGACGCCCTCGAAAACGACCAGCCCACCGGGGCGCAGCAGGCGCAACGATTCAGCGAGATAGTCCAGGAATTCCTGGCGGTCGCCGTCACAGAAGACCAGGTCGTAGCCGGCGTCCGCGAGCCGGGGCAGTACGTCCAGGGCGCGCCCGGGGATGAAGCGGGCCCGGTTGCTGGCGAAGCCGCAGGCACGGAAAGCCTGGCGGGCGAACTGCTGGTGCTCCGGCTCGGGGTCGACCGTGGTGAGGACGCCGTCCGGGCGCATGCCGTGCAGCAGATGGATCCCGGACACGCCCGTCCCGGTGCCGATCTCGGCGACCGCCTTGGCGTCGACGGTGGCCGCCAGCAACCGCAGCGCCGCACCCGTGCCGGGCGACACCGAGCGCAGCCCCGCCTCGCGGGCCCGGTCACGGGCCCAGCGCAGGGTTTCGTCCTCGGCGACATAGGCGTCGGCGAACGCCCAGCTCGTCTGCCGGTTGCCGGTAATGACCCTCTCCTGTCCCCATGGTTGCCTGGGCGTGACTGTATCCGTTGGTGCCGGGAACCCGCAGATGGGACCGGGCGTTTATAGGGGTGGGAGACGACCCGGGGGGACACAGTTGGATCACGATGGCGAGCAGGGGCTCAAGCAAGTGCTGACGCAGCCGCACGAGCCGTGTCACCCCAGATCAATTTCTCGTAAAACCGCTTATCCGGAGCTAACGGGCGAGGTGGCTATGGTAGGGGCTCCACTGGACACCACCAGAGCCGACAGGGGAGGTGCGGCCGTACCTGTGGATCGGGGAGGAGTGCTGCGGCGCTTTCTCGGGTCGGCGGGCAGGCCCAAATCCGTGAACGACACCGCTGCTGACCACAGCCACGCCGCTGAGTACGACCGGACCGCGACCTTCTCCAGCGACGCGGACGGGCAGGCGTGGACTCCGCCCACCTGGGAGGAGATCGTCAGCACGCACAGTGGCCGGGTCTACCGGCTCGCGTATCGACTGACGGGCAACCAGCACGACGCCGAGGACCTCACGCAGGAGGTCTTCGTCCGCGTCTTCCGCTCCCTATCGACGTACACGCCGGGCACTTTCGAGGGCTGGCTGCACCGCATCACCACCAATCTCTTCCTGGACATGGTCCGCCGCAAGCAGCGCATCCGCTTCGACGCCCTCGGCGAGGACGCGGCCGAGCGACTGCCCAGCCGCGAGCCATCACCCCAGCAGGTGTTCAACGACGCCCACTTCGACGCGGACGTCCAGCAGGCCCTCGACACCCTCGCCCCGGAGTTCCGCGCCGCGGTCGTCCTGTGCGACATCGAAGGCCTGTCGTACGAGGAGATCGCCGCGACCCTGGGCGTCAAGCTCGGCACGGTCCGGTCCCGGATCCACCGCGGCCGCTCGCAGTTGCGCAAGGCGCTCGCGCACCGCTCGCCGGAGGCCCGGGCCGAGCGTCGCTCCTTCATGGCCCGTGTTCCCGCGCTGGGGGGAGGGGGCGCGTCCGCGTGAGTGGATCACGTCCTACCCCGTCCGAACAGCATCTGGGAGACCGACTCGCCGCCCTGGTGGACGGAGAGCTCGGTCATGAGTCGCGCGACCGTGTCCTCGCGCACCTGGCCACCTGCGCCAAGTGCAAGGCAGAGGCCGACGCGCAGCGCCGACTGAAGAACGTCTTCGCGGAGGCCGCCCCGCCACCGCCCTCCGAGAGTTTCCTGGCCCGTCTTCAGGGGCTTCCCGCGGGGGGCGACGCGGACGACGGTGACGGCTCGCCCTTCGGCGGACCGGGATTGACCGGCGGACTGTCCGCACGTCCCGGAACCACCGGGGTCTTCGGCCTGCGGCGTGGCGAGCGGTTCGAGTTCGACTACGTGCCGGCTCGTGCGCACCCCTCCGTGCTGCCGCCCTCCTCCGGGAACCGGGCCTTCCGTATCCATGACGTCAGCCGTCACGAGGCCGAGCGGTCGGCCTCGCGCGGACTGCGGTTCGCGGCCGCCGCGGCCGGAGCGGTGTCCCTGGCCGCCATCGCGCTCGGCGGCGTCAGCACCGTGACGCCCGGCGACATGGCGGCGGACGCGCGCGGCGCCACCGGCGCCGGCAGCAATGTGACTCCGGCGCGCACGCAGGGCACGGGAGCCGCCACGGCGCCCGAGAGCCAGCGGCGCCGCGGGGTGGGTCCCCTGCTCGCGCAGGGACAGGGGCCGCTCGGCAGCACCCCGGTCGCCCCGACCGAGGTGTCCGCGCCGCTGCTGCCCGGGGTGCCGGCGCCCGCCGGGAACCGGCACCATGAGTCCGTCCATTCGCTGACGGCGCCCGTGCTGGCCGGGGCGGCCGCGATGTCACCGCTGATACGTCCGCTCAGTGCCGCCGCGCCCCTCACGCTGACCGCGTGGTCCACCCCCTTGGACCTCGTCTCGCCGGGTCTGCTCACCGCGCCCCTCCCCGACACCACCGCTCCCTCGACCTCCGCCACCTTCGGCACCCCCCGCTGACCGGCGTCTGCGGCGCGGCCCGCGAACCTGGTTGAATCCAGGGACGTCGGCCGACCCGGCCACCGCCGACGACCGT